>NZ_CAJTCF010000083.1:0-17100 GCF_910574735.1 Duncaniella muricolitica
GTTGGGTATGTAAGACTTATACATTAACTTTGTATTCAATAGTTTTGAATACCATAAAGTTACAAAACTTTATGGACATAAAAAAGCCTCAGCTTGTGAAAGTTGAGGCTTTTGCTGTTTTTTTGAGGAATAGTTCTGCAACAACCTCTGTGCGAACTTAGGCCATGGCAAGCACCCGCGTAAGCGGTGCGCAGCCATGGTACAGAATAATTATCCACAGCATGTGCCGCGTAGCGGTACAACAATACAAGCATATTAAAACGTTAAGTCGCAGCGAATTACCATCCATGACATTTTGTGGCACCGCTACGCGGCGCACCGTCTTATATCTGTCTTTACACCATGGCAGCGCACCGCTTGCGCGGATGCTTGCCATGGCCTAAGCTCGCACAGGCCCTACGGGCCTTTCCTTGCCCCTGACGGGTACAAATCAGCTACTAATAGACGTTTTGCAACACCCTCTTTCCTTGTCACAACTGATTAAATCATAAGTTTTGCAACACCCTCGGTTATCGTGAGAGGGATGATTGTATAGCAATCGCGCCCGATAGTTATGCAATCCCCCTCTCACACAAAAAAATCCCTCGTATCGCATTGATACAAGGGATGAAAAGGTAGAAGGTAATAGGAATTTCGTTGAGTTGAGTAGCCCATAGGAGAATCGAACTCCTCTTTCAAGAATGAAAATCTTGCGTCCTAACCGATAGACGAATGGGCCCTTTCTTGCGAAAGTGTTTAACGGATGCTTACCTTAGGCAGCGATCTTAGCGATGTGCTTGGCGAGCTTGCTCTTGAGGTTAGCAGCCTTATTCTTAGAGATAGCGTTCTTCGAAGCGAGGCGGTCAAGCATAGCACCGATTTTGCGGAATGCTTCCTCAGCCTGTGCCTTATCAGTCATTTTGCGGAGGTTACGCACGGCATTACGTGCGGTCTTGGCATAATAACGGTTGCGAAGGCGACGCGACTCGGTCTGACGGATTCTCTTAAGTGATGATTTATGATTTGCCATCTTATGATATGTGATTTTTTTTGTTTTATTGTAGCCCATAGGAGAATCGAACTCCTCTTTCAAGAATGAAAATCTTGCGTCCTAACCGATAGACGAATGGGCCGGATTGCAGACATAGCTGTCCAAAAGCGATTGCAAAGTTAGTGAGTTTTTTTGTATTAGGCAAACTTTTTTTGAAAAAAATGAAAAAATATGCCTGAAATCAGCTCTTCACACGGTTATTTATGTGCAAAAATGAGTAATTTTGTGCTTATAAGCACTCGTTAAGCATGAAAATTTCGTTTGTAGCCCTGAAAATGACGCGTTACAGCGACACACAGAGTATCCTCACCGCCTACAGCCGCGAGTGGGGCAAGGTGGCGTTTGCCGTGTCGGTGGGCAAAGGCAAGGGTGCATCGCGTCTGAGAGCGTTGACCATGCCGTTGGGGCTTGTGGAGTGTGAGAGCGACATGCGTCCGGGCCGTGAAGTGCTCGCTTTGCGTCAGGCACGGCCGCTGGCGGTGTTTACAGGCACTCATACCAATCCCGTCAAACAGATGATGGCCATGTTTCTCGCCGAAGTGCTTTCGCTTGTCTTGCGCGAGAGTGTGCCCGATGCCGGACTCTATGATTACGTGGCAGCCTCGGCCCGCTATCTCGACAGCATGCCGACAGCCGATGTGGCTAATTTCCACATATGCTTTCTGTTACATCTGGGGCGTCTGCTCGGCATCGAGCCTGATGTGTCGACCTACGCGCCGGGGAGTGTGCTCGATATGCGCGACGGCATATGGCGAAAATCCATGCCTCTCCACGGCGAGGTGCTTACGCCTGACGAGTCGGAGGCGGCCATGAGGCTGCAACGCATGACCTATGCCAACATGCCGACATTTCGATTCACGCGCGAGCAGCGGGCCCGGGCCCTCGATATGGTGTTGCGATATTATACGCTGCATGTCACCTCGCTTTCCGGCCTGAAGTCGCTTGATATTCTCAGGTCTATGTTCTGACCTTGAGTGATTCGGCCGACGGCGACACGGCCCCGTTGGCCCGCTCTGACTCCGAGGCGCGCCTGTGCAGTTCGTCCAGCGCGCGGCGATGGGCGCGGTGGATGAAAAAGCGGTTGATATACATG
This sequence comes from Duncaniella muricolitica, assembly GCF_910574735.1. Taxonomy (NCBI): domain Bacteria; kingdom Pseudomonadati; phylum Bacteroidota; class Bacteroidia; order Bacteroidales; family Muribaculaceae; genus Duncaniella; species Duncaniella muricolitica. Next base: position 2,124 of record NZ_CAJTCF010000083.1, read on the forward strand.
CCTGTCGTCGAGACCAATACGACCAGACTTGCTATGGCTATCCACATGAGTATATCGTGCATATCGAGAGAAAACATATGAGGTGAGTTTTCCTATATAAACACTCTCTTGGCCCCTGATGTTTTTTCCGTGATGCAAAAAAGACAAAAGTCCCGGAAGAATCACGATTGCAATAAGATTGCAATAATCGGAATAAGTCATGAGGGTGTTGCAAAACGTCTATTAGTAGCTGATTTGTACCCGTCAGGGGCAAGGAAAGGCCCGTAGGGCCTGTGCGAGCTTAGGCCATGGCAAGCACCCGCGTAAGCGGTGCGCAGCCATGGTACAGAACAATTATCCACAGCATGTGCCGCGTAGCGGTACAACAATACAAGCGTATCAAAACGTTAAGTCGCAGCGAATTACCATCATGACATTTTGTGGCACCGCTACGCGGCGCACCGTCTTATATCTGTCTTTATACCATGGCTGCGCACCGCTTGCGCGGGTGCTTGCCATGGCCTAAGCTCGCACAGGCCCTACAGGCCTTTCCATGTTACAACTGATTAAATCATAAGTTTTGCAACACCCTCTGTTGTCAGAAACAGGTTGTGATCTCTTATCCTCCCCAACGTCAGCATACTGCCCACAGATATTGATATCCAACGTCCGCAGGAGGTTGTCACAATGTGGAATACATAAGTTGAAAAAGGTTTATGCAACGTCAGCAAGATGTCCCGCCAGGGACATCCGGAGATTGATAGCCGTAAGCATCCTGAGCCTGGAAGGCTCAGGATGCTTACGGAACGAGGATTGTATCATTTGAGATGTCTGAAAGACATCTTGTTACCTAAAGTGCAAGCAGATATGAGCGGAACGCTTCATAATCCTTACTCATCTCCACCGACTGTTTCGAACCCTGCATGAAGGCCTTGAGTCGGTCGGGAAGTTCTACCGTTGTGCCTGTATGGGCCTCCACGGTCTCCTTGAATTTGGCCGGATGGGCAGTCTCGAGAAACACTCCTGTCTCGCCCGGCAAAAGCATCTGTCGCAGAGCACGGTAGCCCACAGCTCCGTGAGGGTCGAGCAGATAGCCCGTGCGGCGGTGACAGTCGGCCATAGTCTCGGCAATGAGACCGTCCGAATAGGTAGTACCCGAGATGAGCGAAGTTATACGCGAATGGTCGTTGCCATAGAGATCAAGAATGCGGGCAAAGTTGCTCGGGTCACCCACGTCCATCGCATTAGCGATGGTTGCGACACTCGGACGTGGAGTGTACACTCCGCTCTGCAGATAGTCAAAGAATACATCGTTGGCATTGTTGGCTGCGATAAATCTGCGTATTGGCAGACCCATACGGTGGGCTATGAGCCCGGCGGTGATGTTGCCGAAGTTGCCGCTCGGCACACACACCACGAGATTGTCGGCCTTGCCGGCTTTTTTCAGTTGGGCATATGCGTTGAAATAATAGAACGCCTGAGGGAGAAAGCGGGCCACGTTGATGGAATTGGCCGATGTGAGGAGCAGACGGTCGTTGAGCTCCGCATCGAGAAACGCGCTCTTGACCAACCGCTGGCAGTCGTCAAACACTCCGTCGACCTCGATGGCCGTGATGTTGCGTCCGAGCGTGGTGAACTGACATTCCTGTATGGGACTCACCTTCCCCTTGGGATAGAGCACATGGACGTTGATGCCATCCACGCCCAGAAAACCGTTGGCTACGGCCGAACCTGTATCGCCGCTCGTGGCCACAAGCACATGGACGTTGCGGCGGTCATCGCCTCGGCTTATGAAGTATTGGAGCAGACGGGCCATGAAGCGCGCGCCTACATCCTTGAAGGCCAGTGTCGGGCCGTGAAACAGTTCAAGACTGTAAATGCCCGGCTCGACTTCGACCACCGGAGTGGGAAACGAGAGAGTGTCGCATACGATGGCGTCGAGGTCAGAGGCGGGTATGTCGTCGCCGAAGAAAGCCCGGGCCACCGTGCAGGCCATCTCGTGAAACGACATGTTGTCGATGTTGTCAAAAAACTCAGCCGGAAGTCTCTCTATGCGTTCGGGCATATACAGGCCACGGTCGGGAGCGAGCCCCTTGACCACGGCCTCGGCCAGTGTCACGTCGGGTGATGTATGGTTGGTGCTGTAATATTTCATTTTCATCAGTGTTGTTACAGATTCATGAACTCATGCATGAACTCCATGAGCCGGAGAGTGCCGTAGGCTCCGCGGGCACATTGTGCCTCGGAGTAGGCTGTCACGCTGTCGGGTGTGATGCCGGGGTGCCATATGGTGAAAGGCACGGGCTCGGCCTTGTGTACACGCAGTTCCACAGGGGTGGCATGGTCGGGCAGCAGGGCTATGGCTATCTGCTCGCCTGTGCAGGTCACCTCGTCGAGTATCGGGCCGACCACGCGTCGGTCGAGATATTCGATGGCCTTGACTTTGAGGTCTATGTCGCCGTCGTGGCCGGCCTCGTCGGTAGCCTCTACGTGCAGAAACACAAAGTCATCGCTGCGCAGAGCCTCGAGCGCGGCACGGCATTTGCCTTCATAATTGGTGTCGGCCAGACCTGTGGCACCCTCCACGTCGATGGGGCGCAGTCCGGCATAACGTCCGATGCCTCTGATGAGGTCTACCGCCGTGATGACCGAGCCTGTCTTGATAGCCGGATACATCTGACTGAGCGTAAGCATCGAGGGACGGTAACCCGGGCTCCAGGGCCATATGGAGTTGGCTATGGGGCGTCCCTGCTGCGAGTGGCGCAGGTTGACGGGATGAGAGGCGAGAAGAGCCTGTGACCGCTCTATGAGATTGTTGATCAAAGCCGCTGTCTCGGCAGCCGACATGCGGTCTTCCTCCGTTCCCTCCTCGTAGGCTGGAGCGTTGGGCAGCGGTCTGACGAGCAGTGGCCGCCAGGCTTCGCCGGGATGGTCGTGGGGCGGGGTGGTGATTATGTGCTTGTTGCCACCGCGTATGACGAGCAGATGGCGGTATTGTATGCCCGGAATAAATCTTACGCGGTCGTCGCCAAGCTCGCGGTCGAGCATTTCGATGAGTTCACGCCCCTCCTCGGTAGTAAGATGTCCGCCGTGATGGTTGGTGATATCGCCGGCGGCAGAGAGTGTGAGAATGTTGCATCGCATGGCCATGTCGCCGGGCTGCATGTCATAGCCTATGCTCGCAGCCTCGAGCGGCCCGCGGCCCTCGTATACTTCATTGAGGTCATAGCCGAGAATGGCAGTATTGGCCACCTCGCTGCCCGGCGCGAAACCTTCGGGGACTGTAGTCAGCAATCCCGAACGTCCTTGCGAGGCAAGGCGGTCAAAGTTGGGTGTGTCGGCATATTCCAGCGGAGTCTTTCCGCCGAGCCGTTCCACCCGATGGTCGCTCATGCCGTCACCGAGTATTATAAGGTGTTTCATTAGTTCGATGTATATAGGGGGGGTGGAGAGGATAGTATGGAGAATATAAATATAGTATGGAGTGTATAAAAGAGAGGGAAATTAAACTCTCTAAACCCTCTAAACTTTTTAAACTCTCTAAACTCTAAGTATTGGCTGTAGATATGATGTTGGCGAAGACTCCGGCCGCCGTCACGGCCGCCCCGGCTCCGTAGCCCTGTATGAGCATCGGATATTCGCGGTAGCGTTCGGTGGTGAGCAGCACGATGTTGTTGGAGCCTTCCAGACCGTAGAACGGGTGGCGCGAATCGACAGCCTCAAGTCCTACGCTCATGCGTCCCATCTCCATGCGGGCCACGAAACGCCAGCGTTTGCCCTCGGCTTCAAGCACCTTGCGGCGAGCCTCGAAGTCAGCGTCGAGTTCGGGCAGACGACGCCAGAAGTCTTCGATTGAGCCGTTCATGATATCATCGGGCACAAAAAGATTGCGCTCCACCTCGTCCTGCTCGGCACGGTAGCCACCCTCGCGGGTGAGGATGACAAGTTTGCGTATCACATCGGTGCCGCTGAGGTCGATGCGCGGGTCGGGCTCGCTGTAGCCGAGCTCCTTGGCCAGACGTACGGTCTCGGAGAACGGTGTGTCGGCCGACAGGGCATTGAATATGAAGTTGAGTGTGCCGCTGAGCACAGCTTCGATGCGGAGTATGCGGTCGCCCGACGAACGCAGGTCGTTGATGGTGCCGATGATGGGGAGGCCGGCTCCGACGTTGGTCTCGTAGAGAAATTTCACTCCGCGCTGCAGAGCGGTTTCCTTGAGCCGGGCATAGCTTTCGTAGGAGTTGGAGGCGGCCACCTTGTTGGCGGCTACCACCGATATGTTGTGGTCGAGAAATGTCTGATAGAGTTCGGCTATCTCCTTTGAGGCCGTACAGTCGACAAACACGCTGTTGAATATGTTCATCTTCACTATCTCGTCGCGCAGTGACGCCGGAGTCGATGGTGTGCCGTTCTCGAGAGCCTCGCGATAGTTGGCCAGATCGATGCCGCCGCGGTCGAGGACGAGACGCTTGCTTGAAGCGATGCCGACGACGTTGAGTTTCAGACGGTGGGTCTGCATAAGCTCCTCCTTCTGCGAGCGTATCTGCTCGATGAGCATGCCGCCGACGGTGCCGACACCGCATATGAAGAGGTTGACCTCCTTGTATTCACTGAGGAAAAACGAGTCGTGGAGCACATTGAGCGACTTGCGCAGCGACTGTCCGTTGACCACAAACGAGATGTTGGTTTCGCTCGCGCCCTGCGCGCAGGCTATGACGCTGATGCCGCTGCGGCCCAGCGCGCCGAAGAGTTTTCCGGCGATGCCTGGGGTGTGCTTCATGTTCTCGCCTACGATGGCCACCGTGGCGAGGCCGCTCTCGGCGTGCATGGGAAACATCGCACCGGTGCTGATCTCCTTGGCAAACTCGTTGTCGAGCACGCGCACGGCTTCGGCTGCATCCTCGTCGCGCACGCCTACCGAGGTGGAGTTTTCCGACGATGCCTGGCTCACCATGAACACCGAGATGCCATTGTCGGCCAGTGCCGTGAATATGCGTCGGTTCACACCGATGACGCCTACCATCGACAGTCCGGCAACAGTGATGAGCGATGTGCCGTTGATGCTCGAGATGCCCTTGATCGGTTTGCGGTCATCTTCGATGACATTGCGTATCACCGAGCCGGGAGCCTCGGGGCGGAAGGTGTTTTTGACGAGTATGGGTATGTTTTTGACACACACCGGATAGATAGTGGGTGGATACACCACCTTGGCTCCGAAGTTGCAGAGCTCCATCGCCTCGACATAGCTCAGCGAGTTGATGGTGTAGGCTGTGGGGATGACACGCGGATCGGCGGTCATGAAGCCGTCGACGTCGGTCCATATCTCCAGCACTTCGGCATCAAGGGCGGCCGCTATGATTGAGGCTGTGTAGTCGCTGCCTCCGCGCCCGAGGTTGGTGACTTCGCCTGTGACGGCGTCGCTCGATATGAAGCCGGGCACGATGTGTATATGTCCTTCATATTCCGGACCTGAAAACTCGGCGCGTACAAGTTGGTTGGTCAGTTCGGTGGCCAGCAGACTCTTGTGGTGCTTGACTTCGGTGCGTATGAAGCTGCGCGAGTCGTGCAGCACCGAGCCTTCGACCAGACGGTTGACTATCAGTGAGCTCAGACGCTCACCGTAGCTCACGATGAGGGCCTGTGTCTTGGGGCTCAGGTCGCGTATGAGGAAGAGTCCGTGATATATCGAGGCCAGCTCGTCGAGCAGTGTGTCTACGCTGGCCTTGAGCGACGCGGGGTCGTCGGTGATGACTTCGTCTATTATATTATGGTGGCGCAGTGTGAGGCCGGCCATGCCTTCGCGGAAAGTCTCATCGCCCGCGGCGGCTGTGACGGCCGTGGAGATGAGCATATCAGTGACCCCGCCAAGGGCACTGACCACTACCACCACAGGCTTGTCGCACCCTTGGGCTATTTCTTTGAGATTCTTGATCCCAATGACGCTCCCCACTGAGGAGCCTCCGAATTTTAAGACTTTCATTAATATTAAATTTTTAAAAAATTAGATGCAAAAATAGTGATTTTTTTGATGTGAGATGCGCTAAAAACTTAAATATTTAAATGAAAGACTGAAATTTTTATGCAAAAATGGATTTTTATGGATTATGTCACGCTTATGCGAGGCTTGGGATGTGAGGATGAAATGATGCTGCGGTATGTCATAGTGTCATAGTATCATAGTGTACTAATACACTATGACACTAAGCCTGACTGATGTCTTGTTGAGGAAACAGTCTCTCCCTGTCACGGATAATGGCCTTGGCCGTGAGGTGCTCGGGTACAAATTTCCAGTTGTGGGTCACGGTCGGGGTTATTGTGCCTTTGCGCTTGATTGCTTCCATCAGATAGTAGCGCAGGTCGAGCGGGGTGGTGTGTATGATGCGGCTTTTCAGTTGGTCGGACGGTATGCCGGCTCCGCGTGTGAGCAGTTCGCCTCCGCCGTTGGCCCGGTAGGCGTTGACTGCCACGGTGTAGGTCTTGTCGAGGTCAAACGGAGTGCCGTCGGCCATCGAAATGATGTGTATCTTGTTGCCTTGCAGTTGGGTTACATCGACTTCATACACTATGCCGTAGGCCGAGTCGAAGTTGTAGGAGGGATTGATGAGAAAGGTATAGTCGCCTTTGATATGATTGCCGGTCGAGAATTTCAGCAGCGAATCGTCGGGCGAGTGCATTACGGCCGTCCACAGATTGTAGCTCATCTCGAGATGATTTTTAATCTCGCGACCTGTCATCGAGAGTGTGCACAGTTGGTTTTCGTAACGGTAGAGTGTGAACATGTCGCTGATGCGCAGCGGTCCTTCATGGAGAGTGGCGTCAAACGAGGTGGGTGACGCCAGCGAGATGTCGGCTCCCGACACTTCCAACTGAAGTGTGTGTATGAGTTCCATGAAGGCCGACGGTCCGAAATAGACGTCGCGCCCCGAAAATTCGCCGGAGGCCTCTCCGATTACCTGTCCGACCAGTTGGAGCGTGTGAGCGCGTTCCGGCTCAAATTCGGCCATGAATGTCGGGTCGGGTGCATAACCGTCGAGTTGCACCAGATCGCCCTCGACATCGAGTATGGCCACACGGCCGTCGGGTGCCACGTCGGCCGTGACTGTGGCTTCGGCCACAAGACGGGCGTGCGCGCCGGGGTTGAGCAGCAGTATTCCCGTCGACTCGCGGCGCACAGCCCTCAGATGGTCGTGGCCCATGAATATGAGGTCGATGCCCTCGACTTCGCGCGCCACAAGTCCCGAGGCGTTTTCGAGCCATTTGCCTGTCAGATGGGTGCTTTCGTAACCTGAGTGGAAGAGTCCTATCACCATGTCGGGCCGCTCATGACGGCGTATGTGCTCCACCCATCGGCGCGCGCTCTCCACCATGTCGGTCACCTCCATGCCTGACCACAGTTCCTCAGGCAGCCATGCCGGTATGGCCGGAGTGAGCAGTCCGAGCACGGCAAATCTCACACCGTCGCGCTCGATGATGGTGTAGGGTCTGAAATAGGGCTCGCCTGTGGCTGTGTCCTTCACATTGGCTCCGAGCAGCGGTATGGGTGACAGGTCGTCACGATAGCGGTCATAGACCGGATGGCCTGTCTCTATGTCATGGTTGCCTATCGTCTGAGCGTCGTAACCCATACGTTTCAGCATGCGTGCCACGGGATGAGTCACTCCGGTCTCGATAAAATTATAGAAATAGACCGGCGGCTGGCCTTGCAGCATGTCGCCGTTGTCGAGCAGCACCACGCGGTCTTCGCCAAGACGTGACCTTAGGTCTTTAACATAAGCCGACACCCGCGCCAGCGAGCCTGGAGCGGGTGAGAGAGTCGTGAAATCATAGGGATAGAGCATGCCGTGGACATCGCCTGTCACGGCTATCTTGAATACTTTTCTCATGGATTGGGACCGGTGTAGAGTGCGCGCACTTTGCCTACGGGCAGTTGGCCTTCCACTTTGAGAGGTATGCGGCGGTCGTCGGCTGAAATCCATCCTTCGATGGGGGCCGATGACACCTTGCCGTGGCGGGTGAAATTGAAGTTGATGTAAAACGCCGGGAGGTTTTCACCGTTGAGCTGAACGGTCTGCCGTCCCATATAGGTGATGGTGAGCAGTTCCTTCTTGGAGCCGGAGAATATGTTGACTGTCACGCTGTGGCCTTTGCTCATCGAAGGAAAGTCGAGTGTGCGCAGATAGAAAAACGCGCTGAGCATGTCGACCGTCATGCCCTGAGCCTCGAGACTGATTGTCGAGGTCGAGAGCGGAGCTCCGGCCGAGGCTCGCTTGTAGCGCACAGCTTCGGCTGTAAAGGTGTTGCCCGAATGGTGAAACGTCACTATGTCCTTCTTGTATTTACCGGCCTCATGGGCTATATAGGTGTATTTAAGAGGATACAGCCCCTCTTTGGTCATAGTGGAGTAGAGCGTGTCGCGCAACATATATATACTGTTGGCCCACGGCGCGTTTTCGGCAAATACCGATGCCTTGTAGCAGTCTCCGTCGTTGCGCAGACTCATGGTGGCATATCCGGCCACTTTGTTGATAAAGCCCCACTTGTATATTACGTCATAGGTAAGAGTCTCGTCGACCAGACTTACCGTGGGTGATGACTGCGCTCTCATCGCCGGGATGCACATCAGCAGCCACAGGAGCGAGAGAATGGATATACGTTTCATAACTTTAGATATTAAAAAGGGGTGGAATTAAAAGGGTGCCCCTTTCAATATAGACAATTCATGCTGCGCGATGGTTTAATCTTCCATATCGCCGACCGGCAACGGGAGATCAAACGGCAATGCCGAGCGGTAGCTTTGCTCGATGCGTTTGTTGCGCCAGCATTTGCGGCACACGGCCATGTAGCGGTCGTCGCCTCCTATCTCCACCTGCGCACCCTCCTCGACAAAGTCGCCGTTGCTGCCTATGCGGGCATTGATTATAGTCTTGCGTCCGCAGGTGCAGGTCGATTTTATCTCATCGATGGTGTCGGCTATCTCGAAGAGACGGCGCGAGCCTTCAAACAGGTTGCTGCGGAAGTCGGTGCGCAGGCCGTAGCATATGACGTTGCTTCCGAAGTCGTCCACCACGCGTGCCAATTGGTCGACCTGGTCGGCGGTGAGAAACTGGGCCTCGTCAACGAGTATCCAGTCGGTCACGGCTTTATCCTCCTCACACATCTGACGCGCCATCTCATAGAGATCGGTGTCGTGATATATCCATCGACATTCACGCTCGATGCCTATGCGCGAGCGTATCACGTTGGTCGACTCGCGTGTGTCGACGACGGGTTTGAAGCACACATAGCGCATGCCACGTTCCTCAAAGTTATATGCGGTGGTAAGGAGGAGGGCCGTCTTGGCCGATCCCATAGTGCCGTAGCGGAAATAAAGTTTGCCTTTCCTGTACATCTTCATGAGAATGGTTTGGAAAGGCAAAGATAATTATATTTTCCGAGACTACGTGTCGGTCGGAGTCATTTTAGCATATGTAAACGGCCTATTCGGTCTGCTTTGTCAATACGAAATCCTCATGGTTGTACTCATATTTCAGCAGCGCGCCTTTGACCTTCACGTCATCCATGTGGCGCATGGATGCATATCGGGCAGTGAGGGCCACGCGTATGCCGTGCTCGATAGTCTTGCACAGGTCGGGGCGTATGGAGTCGACAGCGGGTGACGACAGGGCCAGAGGATTGTTGTTGGCCACGACAGCGTCAGGGTCAACCTCAACCACGAGCGACTGAGGGTCGAGCGACAGGGCTATCTCATCGTCATCAACCACAGTCCATGTGCCCGATATTGACGTGCGGGCCGAGGCCGAGAGACCGAGCGGCTCTATGAGCGCGCTGTCACCGACTATCTGTGTGGTGGTGTTGACCATGCCTGTGACAGTGACAGACCCCGACAGAGTCTCGTTGGCGGTCATGGCGGCCGGCAGAAACTCATAGGTGTCTATGATAGTGGCTGTGATGGCCGAATTGTCCGAAAAAGTCTCGGGTGTTCCCTGCCATGTGCCGGGAATCTCTTTGGCGAAACGTGCTTCACTGTTGCTGCATGACACTACTATCGAACCGACGGCAAGCAGTTCAAAGAGCGGTACGAGAGATAATAAAGATTTCATACGTGCAAAAATTTACTTTATCAACACACAAATACAAACAGATGTTTAGAAATATGACTTAAATTCGCTAATTTTGCATAAATCCAACCGACATCTATGAGCGTAAATAAGGTAATACTTCTTGGCAACGTAGGGCGTGACCCGGAAATACGTTATGTGGAGACTCGTCCGATAGCCTCGTTTCCGCTTGCCACTGACGAGCGGCCTGTCAGGCTTCCGGACGGCACCGAACGTCCCGGCCGCACCGAATGGCACAATATTATAATGTGGGACGGGGCGGCCGAGATGGCCGAGCGTTACATACGCAAGGGCACACGCCTGTATGTCGAAGGCCGTCTGCGTTACCGCACGTGGGAGGACCGCACAGCCATCAAGCGTACGGTCACTGAAATCTATGTCGACACCTTTGAAATCCTCGGACCGCCGAGAAACAGTTGAGAAATAGAGAAAAAACGGTGGGGGAATTGGCTTCGCGACTGCGATTGCTGATTCCCCCACCGCTTATTATCTCTATTCGTTGATTTTTATCACAGCACAAGGAGTGCGATGCGGTAGACGATGAAGGCGAAGAGCCAGGCGACGAGGGTGTTGTAGATGATTGTGAAAAGGCCGTAACGGGGATTGCCGGTCTCTCGGACAACGGCTGTGACTGTGGCTATGCACGGACAGTAGAGGAGGATGAATATCATGAAGCTCAGTGCCATGGCCGGGGTGAAGTCGGGACGGCCGGTGACGGGGTTTGTCTCCGTGAGACGTGTCGAGAGGGTGCTGTCCTCTGCTTCTTCGTCGCCTGTGTAGAGTACTCCGAGCGTTGATACTACAATTTCTTTGGCGGGGACGCCGGCTATGGCTGCCACTGTCGCACGCCAGTGAAAGCCGAGCGGTTCCATGAGCGGGTTGAGTGCTTTGCCCACCATCTGCAGGTAGGAGTCGGACGAGGGGTCGATGGCCGAGTCGTCGGCCGGTGTCACGGTCTGCTCCATGGCTGCAGGTGAGGGTTGTTCGTGGCGCGGGAAGTAGTTGAGCACCCACACGAAGATGCTTGCCACGAGGATTATGCCGCCCATTTTGCGCAGATACTGTTCGCCTTTGCCCCACATGTGGCGCATGGTGGCTTTGAATGTGGGCACGCGGTAGGGGGGGAGTTCCATTACAAAAGGGGTCTCGTCTTCACCAAACCAGAAGCGGCGCAGGAGTCTGGCAGTGAGTCCGGCCACAAATATGCCGAAGAGATAGATGCTCAGAAATACAAGTGTGGCATGCGAGGGGAAGAATGTGCCGATGAGCAGCACGTAGATGGGGAGTCGGGCCGAGCAGCTCACAAAGGGGTTGATGAGTATGGTGATGAGTCGGCTCGAACGGCTTTCGATGGAGCGTGTGGCCATGATGGAGGGTACGGTGCAGCCAAAACCCATCACGAGCGGTATGAATGACTTGCCGTGCAGACCCAGACGGTGCATGAGTCTGTCCATGATGAAGGCGGCTCGGGCCATGTAGCCGGAGTCTTCCATGAACGAGATGCATGCATAGAGGATGAGGATGTTGGGCAGGAATACGATGACGCCGCCCACGCCTCCTATGATGCCGTCGGCCACGAGGTCTTTGATCCAGCCGTCGGGCAGATATTCGCGTGAGAGGTCTCCGAGCCAGCTTACCAGTGATTCGATCCATTCCATCGGGAATGAGCCGATGTAGAATGTGGCCCAGAAGATGAAGGTCATTATGGCCAGGAATATCGGGAAACCAAACAGTTTGTTGGTGACGATGGTGTCGATGATGTGGGTGGAGCTGTAGCCGGCTTTTTCTTCTTTGACCATTGTCTCGGCGAGCGCGCCGGCTATGAATCCGTATTTTTCGTCGGCGATGGCCGAGGTGATGTCGAGGGTGGGGTTGACACGCTTGAACTCCTCGACGCTTTTGTCGCGCATCTTCAGCAAGTGTTCGGCGTCGGGGAGCGAGAGCACCTGATGCTGCACTTCGGCATCACCTTCGAGGAGCTTGATGGCAAGATAGCGCGGTGAGAACTGACGCTCTACGGAGGGGTGTGATTTGAGTTCGTCCTTGATGCCTGAGAGTGCTTTTTCGAGCTGTGAGCCGAGCGACACGTGCACGTGGCGTACCGAGGGCTCGGTGCCTTCATAGATGCGTATCACGGTGTCAAACAGTTCGTTGATGCCACGGCCGCTCTTGGCTGCGGTCGGGATTATGGGCACTCCTATCATCTCGCCGAGAGTGCGGTAGTCGAGCTGTGTGCCGTCGCGCTCCAGCTCGTCATACATGTTGAGGGCTATCACCATGGAGCGGTCCATGTCGATAAGCTCGGTGGTGAGGTAGAGGTTGCGCTCGAGATTGGAGCCGTCAACCACGTTGATGATTACGTCGGGGGTCTCGTCGCGCAGATAGCGTCGGACATACAGCTCTTCGGGCGAATAGGAGGCGAGAGAGTAGGTGCCGGGAAGGTCGACGATGTTGAATCGGTAGCCGTTGTGGGTGAATGAGCCTTTCTTTGCGTCGACCGTCACGCCGCTGTAATTGCCTACGTGCTCGCGTGCGCCCGAGGCTACGTTGAAGAGCGATGTCTTGCCGCAGTTGGGGTTGCCGATAAGGGCGATGTTGATCACCTTGTGTTTCTCGTGGCGTATGGCAGTGACCTGTTCGCATGTGTCGTCCACGGTGTTGGTGTGGGCCACGGATTCGTGGGGCAGGCCGTCGACGGTGGGTTCCACTTCCACGAGGTCGGCTTCGGCACGGCGCAGTGACACTTCATAACCCATAATTTCATATTTGACGGGGTCTTTGAGCGGGGCGGCCATCAGTACCTTGATGTCCTGTCCGCGCACAAATCCCATCTCGATCATGCGTTTGCGAAATGCTCCGTGGCCTAATATCTTTATAATGACGCCGGTCTCTCCGGTGGTGAGCTGCGATAGTCTCATAGTCAATGCGTAATTTACCGACTGCAAAATTAATCACTAATTTCCAATCTCAAAATACCTAATTGTAGTGAATTTATTGCATAATTACGGATAATTACGGATAATAAAAAGTCTATCCCCGATCAGAGAAATGACAAAAGTCACAAAAGAGAAACTTTTGTGACTTTTGTCGTTGTGTATTTACCGGGCTTTTTACTTAGCGGGGATGGCGTCGTAGGCGGCGAGGGCTTCTTCGAAGCGGTTTTCGAGGTCGGCGAGCTTGTAGAGGCCGTCGGCGTTCTTTTCAAGGCCTTTGAGCGAGAGGGGATATATCATAGGGGGATTGTCGAGCGAGAGGAGTTCCATGTTGCGGAGCTGGTCGACGGTCTGGTATACGATGTTGATGTCGGCATATTCCTGTCCGTCGGCTCCCTCAAACTTTTCGATTACTATCTTTGAGCCGATAGGTGTCTTTTTCTCGATGGCGTCGGGCAGTTCGTATTCTTCTACGCCGAGAGCTGTGGCTACTGACGAGAGGTTGCTGTCGTGGCCTACGAGGAATGTGAATTTGCGGTCGGGCGAGAGAAGCTCGTCATACATGTACTGAATGAGCGGATTGGCCACGTTGACGGCTACGATAGGCGCGGTGAAGAGTACGTCCTGATATACGTCCTTGATGTGTGCGAGCTGTGACCACTGGTCGCGGGTGAGTTTTTTGCCGAAGGCTGCCTTTACGGAGTCGGGTTCCTCGTAATACTGGAGGATGAAAGCGTCGGAGGCTGCGTTGAGGTCCTTGAGAGCCGAGCCGGCTTTCATCGATGGTTCCTTGAACTTCTCGAGTACAATCTCGGTGTTATAGTTGGTGAAATCCTTGAGCTTGGGGTCGTTGCTCTTGGCCATGGGGGAGTCTTTGGTGTCCATTACTTCCTGTATGAACTCATAGTTGGGAGCTATGGCTTCGTTGATGCCCACGATGCCTTTCTTGCCGCCCATGGCGTTGATCTGCTCCATGGCTGTGGCTACAAACTCGGGGCTGACCTTGGTGAGCTGGGGATTGAAGAGGGGGTCCATCTTGCTGGGGGTGTAGCGGTGGTTGACACGCACTCCGCCCACGGGCATGAAGCCCGACGAGAAGTATTGGGCTGTGGCGATGCATCGTTGCATCGAGTTGGCTATGATGTTGAGGTCATCGGCTGTCGGGGTGTAGTTTTCGGGAAACAAGCCTGCGTCGACAGCCCATTTGCGGAAATACTGGCCCATCATGGTCTCGAGTGCTCCGCCTCGTGAGGTGAGTTCGCTTTTGCCGGCACTCCATTTGGTCCATTCGTGGGGAGTCATGCGTCCGAGGTCGCTCTTGCTGTCGCTGAGCGGAGAGCGTATGTTGTGGCGGCTGAGCACGACGGCTTCTTTCAGTTTGTATTTGTCTTTAAATTCCTGACTGCGCTGTGCCTGTGCGTTGAGGATGGTAGGGGTGCCCAGACAAATGAGTGCCAGGGCTGATGCGATAAATGCTCTCATAATTATAATTGTGTTGTGATGTGATGCGCAGGATGGGGTCCGAGAGAGTGGGGGAGGGGCATCCTGAGTTTTCCGTGAATATTAATTTTTAGTAAATGAATCTATAAAAATGTCGGTTAGGGTTTGCATTACATCAATCTTAACGCAGGTGGGTGTAAATGGTTCACGTCGGGATAAGAATTTTTTTGCATTTGATATTTTTATCAAAAAAACTGTGAACAATATTTAATCGCTCCGTGTTAATCAATCGAATCTATAAAACATCAGGTCGCCCTACGCTGACCATCGATTGCATTATAAAAAAGAGAACAGTAACCGTATTTTTTTTATTTTCATCACTTTTTAAACGCATCTCATTGATGTCCCATTAAAATCGGAAAGAGTACTTTGAAATTGTTGAAATTTAGTTTGTTGGAAAAGATTTTGGTGCGAACGGACTTGATTAGTATATTACGGTTCTTCAAT
>NZ_CAJTCF010000084.1:0-16858 GCF_910574735.1 Duncaniella muricolitica
GGACCGAGACTTCTTCATATTCCGACTGGTCAAACTCTACGCCTAAAAATTTAACACTTCTAACTGCCAAATTTAACATATGCACCGCCATTTCGGCTTGACCCCTTTTCCCATCTCCTCTAAAGAACATGTTTAGGCAAGAAAGAGCCCATACTGTTGGATTTGTATCATATCCATATAGGCTATCCTTAACAATTTCATATGAACTTTCAACAGTACACTTCTTCTTTAGTGAATCAAAAGCAGATACAAGGAAACCTCCTGTGCCACAGGCTAAGTCAATCACCTTATCTCCGATATTTACACCAATCAAGTCAACACATAGTCGTGTAATATGACGAGGCGTGAACACAATACCCATTGCATTATTGTCATATCCGTATCTTAAAAATGCCTCATAGAACATCCCGAGAAAGTCTGCGTCGGATTGGAGGACTGCTCGTATGTTGAGTTGTTTAAGCAATGAAATTATGCGGAAAATATAGGGATTGAGCCTGTCATAGTCATTACCTGTCAAGCTTATGGCTTGAATGAGACGACCTTTGTTTTTGGGATTTAGATTGCTGCTATTATTTATGACGTTGTATGTAAGTCGGTTTAATTCATTTAATACATCTTGCGTATCTGGTGCTATATCTCCTGCATATAAGGCTGTTGTGATAGCCCCGACTACTTTGGGCCGTAGTACTGGCTCCACCTTTGCTTTACGTAATATGTTGGATAAATCGATGGCTGCGTCGATAAATGCAGCACTGGATGGAATTTCTACTTCAACTGTGTTGTTGTCAGCAGCCAATATGGTTGCACATTCTTTTTTTGATGGAATGGCTGTTAGTTCTGACCCTTTTGATGTTATGGGTGACCATATTCCATCTTTGTAATACTTTATTTTTACAATGTAGCCAGACTCGTCATCACCGGCAATACCAATAGCTATTTTAATGGTATATTTACCATTGGCATTAATTATGTCAGCGTATTCTACTGCTTCATCAATAGCGTTTTGAAATTTTTTGAAATTGTTTTTTGTTTCAATAATCAATTTCGGTTCACCATTGAATGTGAATAGAAAATCAGGTCGCTTTGTGCCTAACCCTATGCCGGGGAAATAGGAGACGATTTCTTGTTCTTCAAGAATATCACCTCCTTTGTCGGGATGACATATATTCCAACCTTTCTTTTGAGATACTTCTCTTGTGAAATATCTTGCTCGAGATTCTGCTCGTTTAGTCTTTGCCATAGTTATTGCAAAGATAGCTAATATGATAGATATATTGCAAGAAATTAATAAATAAATGAAAAAAGATGATTGAAATAGATGCCGTATCTGTCTGTGTCAGTCGACTCGGATTAGTGTGAGACCGTCGCGGAGGGGGAGGATGACTGAGGCGAGGCGGGAATGGGTGGCTACGTAGGTGTTGAAGGCATCGAGCCCGAGAGTCTGCGCGTCGTGGTTTTTGACGGTGTCGTAGACTT
This sequence comes from Duncaniella muricolitica, assembly GCF_910574735.1. NCBI lineage: Bacteria > Pseudomonadati > Bacteroidota > Bacteroidia > Bacteroidales > Muribaculaceae > Duncaniella > Duncaniella muricolitica. The sequence goes on from NZ_CAJTCF010000084.1 coordinate 1,477, forward strand.
TGCCGTCCCAGAGAGTATTGTCGGCGATGATGAATGTCCCGGGGCGCAAAGTGGGTAGCAGAAGGTCAAGATAGGCGATATAGTCGCGTTTGTTGGCGTCGATATATATAAGGTCCCACGTCTCGTTAAGAGTCGGGATAACTTTAAGGGCGTCGCCTATATGGAGCGTGATGCGTTCTCCGCCGGGCGATGTGGCGAAGAGTTCGGTCAGTTCGTCCTCCATCTCGTCGTCGACCTCGATGGTGTGCACATGGCCTCCGTCGGGGAGAGTCTCGGCCAGACACAGGGCCGAGTAGCCGGTGAATGTCCCGAGTTCGAGCACGCGCATGGGGTTTATCATCGACACGAGCATGGCCAGCATGCGTCCCTGGAGATGGCCTGAACACATGCGCGGATAGAGGTGATTGAGATGTGTGCGACGATAGAGCCTGGCCAGGTGGTCAGGCTCGGGTGATATGTGGGCGAGAATGTAGTCCTCCACGATTTTTATGAGAGTTATTTCAGTTCATGATTATGGCCTGAGCCGCGAGGAAGTAGGAGTTGAGTCCGAAACCGGCGATGGAGCCGCGACATACCGGAGCTATGAGCGAAGTGTGGCGTATGGCTTCGCGTGAGGCGATGTTGGATATGTGCACCTCGATTACGGGGATGCTTATGGCCTTGATTGCGTCGGCTATGGCGAGCGATGTGTGGGTGTAGGCTCCGGCGTTAAGGATGATGCCGTCACACTCGGCGCGGTGCAGAGCGTCGATGATGTCGCCTTCGTGGTTGCTCTGGAAGTAGTCAATCTCGTCTCCGTCGAGCATTTCGCGCAGTTCGAGCAGATAGGATTCAAATGTCTGCGAGCCGTATATGTCAGGCTCGCGTGTGCCGAGAAGGTTGAGGTTAGGGCCGTTTATGATTAATATTTTCATTTTAGGGAAATGCCTTGGTGGTTGTGACTATGCTGTGACGAGTATGTGTACGGCTATCGACGATAGCAGCATTACCGCGAGCAGTATCCATGTGAGATAGGGCCGCTGAAAGTAGGCACGCCATGCGAGATAGCCCGAGAGTATCATATAGAACGGGTATATCCACAGGAGTGTCTTAGTGACGGATGCGTCGGGCGCACACTGCGACAGGAGCGAGGGGAGGGTGAAGACGGGAAGGGTGAATATGATTATCAGAAATGTCACCCACTTGGGAGGAGTCATGACTAATGGGATTGATATGGCTGTTGTGACTGATGAGGGGAGTGGCGTCTATTGACCCTCCTTGTAGGCTTTGACTGTGCGGCGTATGCCTTCGGTGAGGTCTATCTGCGGGTCGAAGCCAAAGTCGCGCTGTGCGGGCGAGATGTCGCACGACCAGTTGCGCTGGGCCATGATGTTGTATTTGTCGGAATTGAGCGTGACGGCCTGCATCTTGGCCGCGCCCCATTTCTCGCTTATCTTACAGGCGATGGAGAGAGCCCATAGCGGCAGGCGCACCGGGATGACCAGGCTGCGGCCGAGAGCTTTGGCCACGATGCGGCGAAACTCCTTCTGGGTGTAGGCTCTCGGCTCGGAGATGATGTATTTGCGATGGAGCGGTGCGCGCTCGATGGCATCGAAGATAGCCCGTGCGAGGTCTTCGACATAGATGAACGTTAGCATCTGACGGCGCATGCCCACACCGAAGTCAAAGTGTGAGTCGATGGTCTTGATCATCATCAGATAGTCCTGCTCATGAGGTCCGTAGACCCCAGTGGGACGCAGCACTATCCACGGGAAGTCCTTGGGCAGCGACTGGAGAAAGGTTTCGGCCTTGATTTTCGACAGTCCGTAGCGAGTGTTGGGGTTGGGGATGGAGTCGCCCGAGAGGGGAGTGTAGTTTTTCTCGTCGCCGGGGCCGATGGCCGAGAGCGACGACATGTAGACCATGCGCTCGGGCACCGCGCCTACATCCCGGAGCGTCTCCACGAAGTCGCGCAGATACACATAATTGATGCGGTTGAAGTCCATAAAGTTGACACACTTCGTGGCTCCGAGGTTATACACGATATAATCCCAGCGGTGGCCTTTGAGCTGCTCGGCCAGCCGCTCGGGGTTGTCATAGTCGAGAGTGATGAACTGCAGGGCCGGGTCGGTGAGATAGCGGCGCGAGGTCGACTCTCTGACACCGCACCACGTCTCGTAGCCGCGGCGCAGCGACTCGGCGGCGATGAATCCTCCGATAAAGCCTCCGGCTCCTACTATGAGTACTTTTTTCTGTGGCATGATGGCTGAAAAAATGAGTGTTTACGAAATTGCGGGGTGGGGGAGAGGAGGTGGAAATGACCCTGCCGGGGTCAGACGAGCTGAGCGAACAGGTCGATATATTTCCGGGCCACGACCTGCGGGCTGAAGTTATCGCGCACAAACCGGTGCTGGTCATCGCGCGGTATGTCGGCGTCGAGAGCCCACATGATGCCCTTGGCAATGTCGAGCGTGTCGCGCGACGCGGCCACATATCCGTTGTCCAGATGGCTCACGAGCTCCTCGCGCGAATCGCCTCCGCACACTACGGGCACCGCTCCCGAGGCCATGCCTTCGATCACGGTGTCGGAGACATTCTCGAGAGTTGCGGTCGAGAGTATCACTTTGGCCGAACTGTAGAGATAGCGCAGTATCTTGGGGTCATTGACCCGTCCGAGCCAGCGGTGTGACATGCACAGGCGGTCAAGCACCTCGGGGTTGCGCAGGCAGCCGAAGAGATAGACAGCCGTGTCGGTGGCCGTCTCGGGATAGTTGTCAAATATATGGTTGAGGGCGTCGATGGCATAGTCGAGCCCCTTTGACGGTTCGTCAAGCCGATTGGCCCCCATGAGTATGAGATGAGGTTTCGACAGGGTGAGGAGCGAGTCGATGTGTCGTGGCTGGGCGGTATAGTAATGGTCGACCGGCATAGGGTTGGGGATAGTCATCACCGGCATGTTGCGCAGCAGCGAGGAGCTGCGGGCCTTGTGTTCGAGCCACCGGCTGTCGGTGACAAACGTCACGGGAATGTCGGCATAGAGGCGCATCTTGCGCTTCCACATGCGGTGTGACAGGTCGCCCCGGTGTCCGCCCCCTTTGAGATACATGCAGTTGCCGCACGTGTCGGTGAAATAGTCACACTCATAGGCCTGGTGACATACTCCCGTGAAGGCCCACATGTCGTGGAGAGTCCATACAATCTTCTTGCCCGCCTCATGCAGACGTCGTATGCCGCGGAGGTTCATCAGACCGAGATTTATCCAGTTGAGACACACTATGTCGGCCTCTCTGACCCACGGATGGTTGTGGATATTGACGGCCAGCGTGCCGGTCGAGACTACATAATTGCCGTGGCTTGAGCGGTCGCAGTGAGCCATCACAAAGAGGCGTTCGGCACAGTAACGTATGCTGCGCGAGAGAGGCGTCCCGACCTCCGAGACGTTGGTCTCGCTCGAGCTGCGGGTGTACACCACCATACGTACGTCGAGCCCCTCGCGACGCAATGCCTGCATGAGCCGGAATGTGGCCTTGGCGGCACAGCCGAGAGTGTCGCTGTGATTCACGAGCACTATCTTCTTGCCTTTGAGCGAAGCGGACAGCGATGATGCAGCCGGTAAGTTATCGTTTGTTGGATTTGACATCCTTTGACGGTGTGTTTTTTGTACTGTTTTTCGTGCTGTCTTTAGTCTTGATTATGTCACCTACGTTGACAAGATTCACCGAGCTGAGTTGCAGACGGGCCTCGAGATACCGCTCAAGTTCGTGTTGCCTGGCCGCCGGCATAGGAGTGGAGTATGATACGAGAGCCACATTGACAGTGTCGAGCGACGCGGTGGCGATGTTGCCGAATATAGCCCTGGATATTGCCAGCTCCTTGACCTGTGGAAACAGCACTCTCACTTCGGGTGCCAGACGTCCCGAGATGGTGTCGTTGAGCCGGGCGGTGGCTATGACGGCCCTGAGCGAGTCTATGGTGGCCTGTCCGGCCGCTATCGATGTCTGGGCCATCTCGTAGATGTCGCGCACCGACGAGCCCTGCATGGCCTTGATGTCGGGCGTATCGCCCTGGATAATGTTGAGGCTCGTCCCGCCCAGACCGTAGAAGCCGAGCCGCGACGACAGCGCGAGATTGAGCGAATCGGCCGATAGCACCTTGCCGATGAGCGTGATGGTCAGAGTGCGCTTGCCGTGGTCGACCGACGCGTCGCTGCTCAGCACACGTGTGGCCGGAAAGCGGCATTCATGAGCCACAAAACGGTCGGCATTAGCTGTGAATCGGCTCATGGTGAGCATATTGTAGGTGAGATAGAGCGACGGTAGCAGCGTGAGCACTGCCACAGAGTAGACGATGCGCCTCACCTTGCGGGCGCGGCGCGGATTGTCGGTCTCCACGGGGTGATAATGCATGAGCTTGACCCCGATGAAGGTGGCCAGGGCTATGTAGATGGAGTTGATGAGAAACAGATAAAACGCTCCGAAGAAATAGTTGGGCTGCCATGTGGCCAGTCCGTAGCCTGCGGTGCATAGCGGAGGCATGAGAGCCGTGGCTATGGCTACGCCCGGAATGACATTGCCCTTTGACTTCGAGCCGATGGCTATGATGCCGGCCCCGCCGCCGAAAAATCCTATCAGCACGTCATAGATGGTGGGTGACGTGCGGGCCAACAGCTCGCTGTGGCCTTCGCTCACTGGCGAGATGAGAAAATAGAGCGTCGAGGTGAGCACGCTGAACCCCGTGGCCATCACAAGATTGCGCATGGCGCGCTTGATGAGGTCAAAGTCGCGCACGCCCACTCCCAGACCGATGCCGATGATGGGGCCCATGAGCGGCGATATGAGCATCGCGCCGATGATGACGGCTGTCGAGTTGGTGTTGAGGCCCAGCGAGGCTATGAAGATGGCCAGGATAAGGATAAGGATATTGGTGCCGCGAAAGGTCACACTGTCGCGGATGGTCTGCTCGGCTTCCTCCTGGCTGATGAGATAGTCGGTCAGAGAGAAGTACTGTACGAAATATTGTCGGAGAGCGTTGGCTTTAATCATTTTTCGTAAGAAAGGCTCATTGAACTGAGGCGGGGGATAACATTACACAGACGAACGCACGAGGCTCTTGATCTCGTCGACCACATTGATGATGTAGTCGCCTATCTTCTCGAGCGAGGCCACTATGTCCATGTAATAGATGCCCGCCTGATATTCATACTTGTGGGCATTGATATTCTCCACATTGCCCGTGCGGAGCTGATTGCGCAGATTATTGATCTCGCGCTCATAGTTGTAAGATGATATTATATCCTTCTCCTGGGCATGCTCGCTGTCGCGCAGAAGCAATATCTGGTTGGTCATGGCGGCCTCCACGGCTATGAACATCGAGTCGATGTTGTGATATATTCCGTCGCTGAAATGCACGTCACCCTCGCGTTTGCGTATGAGCACCTTGCCTATGCCGAAACAGCAGTCGGCTATGCTCTCGATTTCGCTCACGATGCGAAACATCGCCGCGATCCTGTGCTTGCCCTCGTTGGAGAGGCGGCCCTCCGAGCATCGGTTGAGATAGTCGGCGATCTCTATCTCCATGCGGTCGGAAATCTCCTCATACTTCTCCAGGCGCGAGAATTGTTTGGTAAACTCGTCCGAGTCGGTCTTGATGTGCACGATGTTCTGCGCCATGCCTATCATGCGCTGCACGCGCTGGGCGTAGACCACGATCTCCTTCTCGGCCTGGGAGATGTTGAGCTCCGACGCGCTGACCATACCGGCCGATATAAACTTGAGCTGAAACTCCTCGCCGTGGGTCGAGGTGACCGGCACAAGCCGCTCGACTATCTTGACATACAGTCCGGTGAGCCATATCATTATGGAGAGGTTGATGAGATTGAACACGGTGTGAAACACCGACAGGCCTATCGACACGCTCTGCTGCATGGCCGCTATCTGAGCCGTCACCGGGTGGCCGGCGGGCAGAGAGTTGTCAAACAGGTGGTCGTAGGTGGCAGGGTCGGTGGCCTCGATATTGTTGACAAATGCCGAGAGGGCCCCCGGGTCGCCCTGGCCCAGCTCCTCGGTGAGCCATTGGGCGAAGTGGCAGAACGGAAAGAAGATGGCCAGCGTCCAGGCCGTGCCCAGAAAGTTAAACAGCAGATGGCCCATGGCGGTTCGCTTGGCTGCCACATTTCCGCCCATTGATGCCATGAGTGGCGTGATGGTGGTGCCTATGTTGGAGCCAAGCACCAGCGCGCACGACAGGTCAAAGTCGATCCAACCCTTGCTGCACATGATGAGCGTGATGGCAAACGTGGCCGCGCTCGACTGGATGACCATCGTGAGCATCATGCCCACAAACGTGAATATCAGCACCGAAACGAAGCCCATCGAGGTGTAACGCTCCAGGAATGCAAACATCTCGGGATTGCTCTGGAGGTCGGGGACATAGGTGCTGATGAGGTCAAGACCCATGAAGAGAAACGCGAAGCCTATAAAAAATTCGCCTATCGACTTGTTGCGGCTCGACTTGGCAAACAGCAACGGTATCGACAGGCCTATGACCGGCAATACAAACGCCGAAATATTGACTTTAAATCCAAACAGGGCTATCACCCATGCTGTGAACGTGGTGCCCACGTTGGCTCCCATGATTACAGCCATCGACTGGCCCAGCGACATCAGACCCGCGTTGACAAAACTCACCACCATCACTGTCGAGGCCGATGAACTCTGTATAAGGGCCGTGATGAGGATGCCTGTGAGCATGCCTGTGAAGCGGTTGCGGGTCATGGCTGAGAGAATGTTGCGCAGACGGTCGCCCGCGGCTTTCTGCAAGCCTTCGCTCATCACTTTCATTCCATAGAGAAACAAGGCCACTGAGCCAAACAGACATAGCAGGTCTAAAAAACTGTAACTCATGATGTTTTAAGTTGTCATTGTGATAGTTGGCATGGAGACGCGCCGGAGAGCACACACTTCACCGATGCAAAGATATAACATTTTTTTACTTTTTCAAACAACTCAGTGGGCGGAATTATGATTAATTTTGCAGTAAAGTTTTACGATACGACGACTCGCAGAGGCGGGGCTGGTATGAAAAAAGACGTTTTTTCGTTTTTTAGTTTCTTTCGATCATTCAGAACTTCGCACATTCTAATAGCCATCGGGAAGAAGCGATCGGGATTGCGTCCACCGAAGATTATGACAAGCAGTAGTCTGTTACCCTCGCGGCGGCAGGCCGTTTGCGCATATATGTCTTCGCGTGGGTTGCTGCGATTGTTGTAATCCAATAGATGACAGGTAGTGCGAAGACCTTGAATGATGTAGGATGTCAACGAAGATGCATCCCACGTTTTTGTTTCATGACCGGGTCTTTGCATATACTTGTCATTGGAGTCTCTATCGTAATGCCACCGATTTTTTAAAATTATTACTCCGGCCATAGGGATGACGGCCTCCACCTTAATATAATATATGTCATATGGAACCGATAGGCACCATGATTAAGGAAGAGCTGGAGCGTCAGGAGCGCACGGTGTCGTGGCTCGCTCGAAAACTCAACTGTGACCGCTCAAACATCTACCGGCTATTTCAGAAACACTCCATCGACACGGCACTGCTACAACGCCTGTCAGTCATACTCGGGCGGGATTTCTTCTCCGACCTAAGCAATAATCTTTCAGTCAGAAAGGGTAGAAATGAGGCATAATTCGTTGCGTATGCGAATTATGCCTCATTTCTGTGTCAATCCCGCTACGTCATGGCCCGCGCAGTGAATTTTCTTTGCTATAACTTTGTAGAGCATTTCGCGCCCTGTTTCCGCAGTTCAACCTCTGCGGCTATGAAAATACCTATAAACAGTTGTGCAATAAGGCTATATAATAGGGCGGCTATGACAGCGAAATAAATCTTTAACCAAAGTTATAACTTAATCAATTAACGTATGAACAAAAAATTCATCAACGGGTTTCTGCTCGCCTCCCTTGTAGTAGGGTCGGGTGGTATACTCTCTTCTTGCAAGGACTACGATGATGACATCGACCAGCTCAGACAAGAGGTGGCGGTCAACAAGTCGGCTATTGAGGACATCAATAGCAAGATAGCAGCCGGTGCTATCCTTGAAAGCGTGGAACCTAATGCCACAAACACAGGTATTATTGTGACCGTAACTAAGAACGGCTCCAAGCAGACCTTCGAAATCAAGAACGGTGTGAACGGTACCGACGCTGACGTCTGGACTATCGAACAGGATGCCAATGGCGCATACATGTGGGCCAAGAACGGTGTCCTCACCAATTATCCCGCTCAGGGTCCCAAGGGAGACAAGGGCGATCAGGGCGAAACCGGTGCTCAGGGTCCCCAGGGTCCTGCCGGAGAACAAGGTCCTGCCGGCCCCACCGGTGCTCAGGGTCCCCAGGGTCCTGCCGGAGAACAAGGTCCTGCCGGCCCCACCGGTCCTCAGGGTCCTCAGGGCGAGCAGGGTGTTCAGGGCAACTACTGGGCTCCCAATGCTGACGGCACAGAACTCGTTGAGCACGTGTGGAACGCTGAGACCAAGAAGTATGAGGCTACAGCCAATACTGTCAAGATCGCTATTACATATCCCGGCATCACCGCTGTTGTTGACAACGGATATGTATATCTTAACGGCGTAGAGACCGGCAAGGATGCCGACGGCAACCCCATCTATGGCAATGTAGCCATCTCTCGCAGCGGTCTTCTCACAGGCCTCGGCTTTATCCCCGCTCTCTATCTCGACGGTGTTGAGGGTACTCGTTTCGCGTATGTAAATGAAAACTATCTTTCACCTGTCGCCAGCGGCAAGAGCGGTAATGTGACCATCAACGGCGCATCGGTTGCTTATGAGATTCCCGCAGCTTCAAAGTGGGCTTTCAATACAAACGCCAAGTCGCCTTATCAGCTCAGCGAGAATGCAGAGGCTAACTTCAACCTCAATCCCGATAACGCCAATATAGAGGGCGTGAAGTTCAACTTCCTCCCCATCGCAAACATCGAGACTGTATCAGCTTCTCGCGCTGCTGCTCCCGAGCTCGTAATCAAGAGCACTGAGGATAAGAATGGCAAACTCGTTGTTACATACAACGTGAACAATCCCGCCTCAATGGCTTATACCGAAAATGGCAAGAATACTCTGCCTGTTACCGCTCTTAACGCAACACTCAAAGAAGATGCTGATGTCAATGCAGCCGGCGTAACCGGTGTGGTTACTTCCGACTACTTCAGCCTCGTAATGTCGCGCGTTAGATTCTCGGCTCTCAGCTTCATCGGTACTGCCGATCTCCACCTCGCTACAACAGGTGCTGACGCTATCGAGCAGAAGGGTGGCAAGGTTATCAAGCTTGCTTATACTCAGGCTGAGAAGTATGACCTTTCCAAGAATATCCGCATCTGCTATCAGCAGGCTGATTTCGGCAAGAACCTCGGCACCGCTGCCGAGAAGCAGATGTCTCTCAAAGAGGCTGCCGACAAGTGGGGTCTGACTGTAACTTACTCTATGATGGATTACAACATCGGTCAGTCAAAGACTCACGACTCACAGTATGCTTCAATCGATGCTAACGGTGTTGTAGACCTTAAGTATCTCAATGCAAGCAACCAGTGGGTATCTTGCGGCGATAACGACGCTTCTCGTTCGGCTATCGGTCGTCACCCTGTCGTAATGGTTAACCTTTGCAACGGCACCAACGTTGTCCTTACCGGTTACGTTATGTTTGAGATCACCGATGTTGCTCCTGCAATCTCCAACACCGGCATCGTTCTCGCTACCGGCGAACCCATGCCTTACCTCTGCACTTCGACCAACAAGGTTGTGAGCACATGGGCTACTACCACAAGCCAGGTTCTCTCAGTTCTCGGTAAGAGCGAAGAGCAGTTCAAGAGCGACTACGCCCTCGAAATCGGGACAACCTATGTTAAGGCTGCCAACTGGACAGAGAAGGAACAGTCATTCACCAAGGTTGCCAATAACAAGTATGGTATCCTCAACTATAACCCCGACTCACAGGCCGGTCCTACCAATGGCTTCCTCACATGGAACTACTCATTGGCTGCAGCTACCGAGATAGCCAAGCTCACCGCTGCTGACAAGCCCTCTACTGTTGAGCTCTTCGTTAAGTTTGTTAATACCAAGAACTCTGACGATTGCCTCTACCTCGGAGTATCGATCACCATCCTCCCCGCTCCCTCGATCACTTACGGAACACTCAACCCCAACCTCCTCGTTCCGGGTACCAATGACCAGGTGAGCATGTGTACTCTCGCCAAGAACAACACCCAGGGTAAGGACGTAACTTACTTCCAGGCACTTCTTGAGAGCTACTACACCGACAAGACTATCGTTCCCAGCTACATAGCTCCCACCGGTAACAAGTATCCCGCACTTTCTTCGATGACTCTTCCCCGCGAGTACTCGTTCACAACAGCTCAGCAGTCTGGTCTTGCTATCAGCGCAGACGGCAGCAAGCTCCTCAAGGGCACACAGCTCGTAGCTTCTATCGACAAGACTACCGGTAACGTAGTGTTCGAGCACACACCCGCTTCTCTTGAGCTCCTCAACAGCGCGAACGGAGTATATGCCAACGTACAGGTGCTTTCTCAGTACTGCAACGAGGCTGCCACAGTTGCTTCACCCGCTCACCTTGACTTCGTTGAGCAGACCAACAACGTGGTACGTATCAACTTCCGCAAGCCTGTGACTGTAGTAGGTGTAAACAACTATGAGGTTAAGCCCGACGGTATCAATCCTAAGAAAGAAGCTCTCGGTAACTTCTTCTCTATGACTGACTACTTCGGCAACGCCCTCTTCAACAATACCGCTGCAGGTTACGCTGACAACCAGGGTCTCTTCGGTTACTATCAGATCGAGTCTATCAAGGTTGATCTCACCGGCCTCTCTAACAATGGTGTTACATTCTCTGTTGAAGGTGCTACAAGCTCTAACAATGAGGTTTACACTATCGAGAATGCAGCAGGAGACCTGACCGCTGACGTCCTCAATGATGTTAAGGTTGTATGTGACTACACCAGCGAGGTGCTCGAGCAGACCGTAACAGTTAAGATTCCTGTAACTGTAACTTACTACTGGGGTACTCAGAAAGTTGAGGCTACTGTAACAGTTAAGCCCAACCGCAACAACTAACTTTTAAATAGTGATTAATGGCAGAAGAGCACTGGCCTGAGTGCCGGTGCTCTTTTGTAAATCATTCGGCATAAGACGATGAAGAAACTATTCATGATAATCTCCTGTTCGCTCATGCTGTGGGCTTGCGGAAGCAATAGCGGTCAGAAAGAGACCGCCGTGCGCACCGTGGCCGACATAGAACAGGAATTTGCATCGACCCTCTCGGCCTCCGACACCACATGTGTGCTCGCACTCGCGACCGAATTTCTTGACAGCATCAAGGCCGGCAACGTGCAGTGGGCCGTCGAGACACTCTGCGAGCTTGACTCTACGGGTCGGGTGATGCCTCTGGGCGAGGATTCACGCAAGCGCGTGGCGCGTCGCTTTGAGATGTTTCCCGTGGTGAGCTATGAGCTTGACTATTATAGTTTCTTCATGCCGACGCTCAACGACTTGAAATATCGCACATATTTCGGGGAGCGTCAGGAGGGGGAGACGGGAGGTCCGTCAATGGCCGTGATGTTTAACCCCGTAAAGGATTCGGGCCAATGGTATCTGTGTCTCAAAGAGGCATCGCAGCCCGCTAAGGATGCGGCCAACGCGCTCAATCCCGACCTGATTATTGAAGGAAAATAGATTGACCACACATAATTATTCAATAAGTCGTGAGTCCGCATGGCGTTGTGAAACGCTATGCGGACATTTTTTATACCACTGTTTATGGGGGACAAATTATGGGGGGATACAAATTATGAGGGGGATACAAAAGTTTCATAAGTTCAATAAGAAACAAAAGTTTTTTATGGGGGATACAAATTATGAGGGGGATACAAAAGTTTCATAAGTTCAATAAGAAACAAAAGTTTTTTATGGGGGATACAAATTATGAGGGGGATACAAAAGTTTCATAAGTTAATAAGAAACAAAAGTTTTTTTATTTCAGTGCATAAATCTGTCATTCCCGCACGGGCATCCCGCACATGCCACATCCCGCATGGGCGTCCGCAGGACGCAGATTTGATCGTAACCGGGTACACCGAAGCGCAGCGGAGGTGTGCCCGGAGTGGCACACTATAAAGAAATGATGTCCGACAGGACATCGGTTATCGTGAGAGGGAGTTGTATCAGCAATCACACCCTCTTTTTGTGCCACAAAAGGCTGCGAAAAATAATCTGTCTCAAAGTATAGTTTTGAAAAACATCGCGTTTTTTTATGTACTTTTATGAGTTTATAGTACATTTGTGTGTTATAAAGGATAATGACCCTGCAATAATGAATGAAAAGATGAAACGGATATTATTTGTGATGCTCATGGCAGTGGCCGCCGTAGGGGCCTGGGCCAAGGGTGAGGTAGAGTTTGCCTCGCGCGAGCATGATTTCGGCACCATCAAGGCCTCGGCCGGCGCGGTGACCGCCAACTATGAGTTTACCAATACCGGCGACGAGCCTGTGAGCATAGTCACCGTGACCAACGGCGGATGTGGCTGCACCAAGCCCTCGTTTCCGCTCCAGCCCATAGCCCCGGGTAAAAAGGGTGTGATAAAGATCAACTTCAATCCCGCCACATTTAAGGGCGAGTTTCGCCGCAGCGTCAAGGTGCAGTTCAGCAACTCGCGCAAGCGCACGGTGCTGAAATTTAACGGTGTGGTTATCCCGAAGTGAGATTTTAGAGTTTAAAGTTTAGTATATATGGCTCTTTTCAGAAGATATTTAGCCGCAATCCTGGGGGTGACGGCCGTCCTGACGGCAGGTGCCGAAAACAAGTGGATGAGTAAGGTGCACGATTTCGGAGCCTTTGACGAAAATCTCGGCACGGTCTACTGTGAGTTTAAGCTCGTCAACACCGGCACCGAGCCAATGGCCATCACCGGGGTGCGTGCCAACTGCGGATGCACACGTCCCGAGTATTCCAAAGAGCCGGTTGCTCCCGGCGACACGGCCGTCATAAGAGTGGGCTTTGACCCCAAGGGGCGTCCGGGACGGTTCTCCAAACGTATCAACGTCGACTGCAGTGCCGACCCGACGCGCTCGGTGCTCACCATCACCGGCACTGTCATAGGGTCATCCAACACTCTGCGCAGCCGTTATCCCGTGGAGGTCGGCCCGGTGAGGATGCGCACTTCCACCATAGCCTATGGCAAGGTGCTCAAAGGCGAGACCATGGGCCAGTATATTGACGCCTATAATGCCTCGTCCGACACCCTGCGTCCGCGTGTGGAGGGCGCGCCCAAGCATATCAAGGTCATAGTGCAGCCGGCTGTAGTGCCCCCGGGCGAGCAATTTATACTCTCCACCATATTACACAGCAACATGACACCGCAGTGGGGTATAGCGACCGACTCGCTGATGTTTTATCCCGACGCCCGGGCCACGGAGGGGCGCAAGGTGGAGACTGTGGCCGTCATCGAGGAGGATTTCTCCAAGTTCACGCCCGAACAGCAGGCCAAGGCCCCGCTGCTCGACACCGACCTGACAGCTATCGATCTCAGGAAACTCTCGCGCGGCGACAAGCCGGTCAAGGAGAAGTTTACCATAACCAACCGTGGCAAAAGTCCGCTCGTCATCCGAGCCATATCGTGTCCCGATCCGGCCGTGGAAATCTCTCTCAAAGACCGCACTATAAAGCCCGGCAAAAGTGCCAGGGTCGACGTGACGGTGACTCCGGCACGCATGACCCGAAGCGAGCTGCTCAACGCCCGCATCAATATTATTGCCAACGACCCGCTCCATCCCTCCACAATGGTGCGCGTGGTGGCCGAGATAGTGAAATAACCCTCTGGACCCTCATAGAAAACCATAGAAAAATGCAGCATATAGAGAACGATGAAAAGTATAACGCTCTGACCGTCAATCAGGGCGTGGCCCAGCCGCCGGTGGTCAATCCCTATCTCACACGCCGCCGCCCGCGTCGTATGCCGACTCCCGGCGAAATGGTCGAGGGCATACTCAAGGGTGACGTGACCATGTTGTCGCGCGCCGTGACGCTCGTCGAGAGCCTCTCGCCCGACCATGAGGCTCTGGCCCAGGAAGTGATAGAGAAGTGCCTGCCCCACTCGGGCCGTTCGCGCCGCATCGGCATCACGGGTGTGCCGGGGGCGGGCAAGAGCACGTCGATCGACGTGTTTGGTCTCCATGTGCTCAAGCGCGGAGGCAAACTCGCCGTGCTCGCAATCGACCCCTCGAGCGAGCGTACCAAGGGAAGTATACTTGGTGACAAGACCCGAATGGAGAAACTCTCCATCCACCCCTCGGCTTTCATACGCCCCAGCCCCTCGGCCGGTTCGCTCGGAGGAGTGGCCCGCAAGACTCGCGAGACCATAGTGCTGTGCGAGGCAGCCGGATATGACAATATCTTTGTCGAGACCGTGGGCGTTGGCCAGAGCGAGACAGCCGTTCACTCGATGGTCGACTTTTTCCTGCTCATACAGCTTGCCGGCACGGGCGATGAACTGCAGGGCATCAAGCGCGGCATCATGGAGATGGCCGACGGCATAGTGATCAACAAGGCCGACGGCGACAACATCCACCGCGCCGAGCTGGCCATGGCACAGTTTCGCAGCGCGCTCCATCTCTTCCCGCTCCCGGCTTCGGGATGGTCGCCCGAGGTGCTGACCTATTCGGGCTATTATGAGATAAACATCGACAAGGTGTGGGATATGATTGACCGCTACTTTGCGTTTGTCGAGGCCAACGGCTATTTTGAGCGCAAGCGCAGCGAGCAGGCGCGCTACTGGATGTATGAGACCATCGACTCTCAGCTCCGCTCTCATTTCTACAACAATCCCGACATCGAGCGCATGCTTGCCGACAAGGAGGTGCGTGTGCTCAACAATCAGCTCTCATCCTTCATCGCCGCCCGCGACATCCTTGACGCATATTTCAGCAATATGCACAAGTAGGAGGATTGGAGATACAAAACCCTCAAAATAAAAAGGGGATACAAAAGTCTCAAAAGTTTCATAAGAGACATAAGTTTTTTGGGTTTTAAGCCGTGCGGTCACATCGGCCGACGCACTCAAAACGTAAAGGACTTATGTCTCTTATGAAACTTTTGAGGCTTTTGTATCTATATGTGTCAAAAAAAGGCCGGGGGTGCATCGCTGCACTCTCCGGCCTAAAATTTGATATTACTGTCCGCTAAACTTTTTTTGAGCGATTGAAAAATTAGGGCTGATTCTTGCTAAGGCAAGCGACAAAAGTCGATTACCATTTGCAGGAGTCAGCCCTAATTAGTTATTTTTGGTGTCGTCAAACAAACCATGAATAACCATGAGCAAA
>NZ_CAJTCF010000085.1:0-16639 GCF_910574735.1 Duncaniella muricolitica
TAGTGTATGCCCGGTTTTCAACTCCCTGAGAATCGAATATACGAACTAATCTCGAAAAAATCCAGATTATTCTAAAATATTCAATTCTCAGAGGCTTTAATCAGAGGAGTTCTGCAACACCCTCATTTCTTTATATCGTGCCACTCCGGGCACACCTCCGCTGCGCTTCGGTGAACCCGGTTACTATATAATCTGCGTCCTACGGACGCCCTTGCGGGATATAGAGTGGTATACATGGGATGCCTGGGGACGTGTATGTCAGGCAGAATTGGGGCGGGTATTGATCTGTGATGCACCGTAACTTCGGCTTGGTCCCTTTATTCCTAATAAAACAAATTGCACACACGAGACCTACCACCTCAACCTCTCTAAATATGACGATTCAGCCAAATCCACAAATATTATATTTTTTAAAAAATCACAAAGATTACAACAAATTCATACCATATTTCGTTAAACAATTAAGGCTCATAACAAAAAAACACGTTTTACTACCACTTTACCTTTTATGAATATCCGACTTTTCCTCCTCTCCCTTATATCATGTGTATGCATTTCAGCCACGGCCAAGGGATTGGTTGATACGTCGGCGGATCATGGACTAATGGTGCGTCAGATTCCCGGATCTGAATCTGACGCCATTGCTTTTTTTTAAAGGTCTGCCGGTTGAGTGCGACACTATATATGCCACTATATTCCGCCCGGCTAATTGTCCGCGCTGTGATGGATTTCTCAATGAGATAGACCGCAGCATAAAGACATATACCGACAAACCATCCGTACTGATTGCCGTATATCCCGATTCGGTAATGGCCAAAGCCTATATCAACAAATATGACATCAAAGCCGACCATTATATTTTTGACACCACTGAAGCATTTGACAAATTTCTATCGTTCAGTCCGGGCTATCTTCATGTCGGATATATCCTGAAATTCAATATCAGTACCGGCGAACTGATTGTGGGAAGCAATGCCGACAATGTTTCGCCGGCCTTTTTCAAGGAATTCAATCTGTATAGAGACAAAAAGGAGGCCTATCGGTTTCCGGCCGGTTCATACCGTCGCCAACCGGTCACCGAACATCTTGCCGGAAGTCTTGTCACCAAGGAATCCTATCATCTCGACACTCTGACAGCTCCGACGATAATGTCAGAAATAATATATCAGCCACTGTTTCACGGCAATAATCTGATATGGAACGACAAACTTGCCGAAGTCGCCTATCATTTCGCGATTGACAATGCCCGAGGCTGGCATTTCATCTCGACCCTTGAAGTAGATTCGACTCAGGCTGCGACATTCGCCGACATCCCGGCTGAATATTACAACAAAATGCTCATTTCCAATCAACTCAAGAACATAGCTTTGCAACCGTTTGTCATTGACAGTGACAAAATAGGCATTCCTTATTCTCTACCTGAATTGTGGATGGACGCAAACAACGGCATAAATTATCGCAACAAACCCTGTTATCTCGTCAAGTCATTGACCGACTCCACCCGTTCAGAGCTCATCCCACTCAATTATGATTACGAGGATAAGTTTTTCTATCCTCATTTCTATATGAAAAGTAATGGCGATGATATTGTGGTTGGCGTCCAAAGGCTCACATGGCCTCTGATTTATGACAAAGAGGAATATATGCACGATGCAGAGAGCAATCCGTTCAACGATGAGTTTTACGATTGTTACTCGCAGCCGGCACTTGCATCGTTTGACAAACAGGACGGAACGATGCTTTACCGATTCGGAGCATTACCGAGCTTCGCCAAAAAGACCAAGACCGGCTATTCATTTGCCGACATGCTGTTTGACTCCTATGATGACGAGGCCGTATATGCCTCGGCTTACGACGGAAGTGTATATATCTCACCCCGAGAAAGCCTCGACTGCGCTGATTGCCGCCGTGATTATTCGGCCTTTGACATTGATATAAGTAAATTTGCCACCCCCGACACGACCGATTTTTACACCTATAACTGCAATTCTCTGGCCGAACCTTATCTGAGTCGAAAACTCGTCGACATCAAGGCTGACAAAAGACGCATACACTGCCTGATGAGACTATGCAGCGATGCTTTTGAAAGGCCGGATCTTGAAGAATACCGCTACATCATCATTGACCGCATAACCGGCAACCGCTCAACATATAGCTACCCATCACCGACAGACGGCGAACACCGTATGGGATATGGACTGAGACGCACACATGACGGTCAGGTAGAGCCTTATTTCATAAGCAAACATGCCGATGGCTGGACGGTGACGCTGCTTGAATAGTCATTTTTCATCACATCGTGACGTTGTATTTGGCGAGGATGCGGAGGGGGTGATATGACTCTTTGGCGTGGCGCAGGCCGGGGTCGCCAACGTCTTCCTCGCGGTTGATGTAGCGCACCTCGGGATGATGGCCTGTCATGAGTTCGGCAAAGAGCTTGTTGACGGTCTCGCCCGCGCCGTTTACGAGGTGGTTCATCTTTTCGATATGCACATAGAGGGTGTCGCCTATCACTTCGCCGAGCGTGAAGGCCACAATGCCGTCGGCGGGTGTGGAGAGCACCGCTCCCTCAAATCCGTATCGGTCGAGGTGGGCGAGCACGTGCATCACCTGTTCGCGCTCCACGTCGGCAAGGGCCGGTTTGGAGAGGGGCAGATGTGTGTCGCGGTAAAAGGCTGTGACAGCGTCGAGATTGGCGGATGTCAACGGCTCGAAACTGTAGCCGGGGTTATCGGCGAAGAAACGATTGACGTGGTTGCGCTTTTTGCCGAGTTTCTTGCCCGAGAGCGAGGCGAGGGCTTCGGCGTCATATAGATAGTCGCCCCAGTCGTCAAGGGGGGTGACTTGAGTCGCGCCGAGTTCGCGCAGGGGGCCGACATACTCCTCGGGCACGGCCGAGAATACGAGCGGCATGCATCCGCTGTCACGGCAGTAATCACGCAGCAATGCCACGGATTCATGCAGTGGTGCCTTGCCGACAGGCAGCGAGAAGGCCGGACGTGTGACATCGTCCTCGGTGACACCTTTTATATATAGTGTATCGTTGTGGATGGCGTAGGTGTAGTTGAAATATCCGGCCCACATGAGCAGACCGCCTACGGTGAAATCGCATGTGCGTGAGGTAGAGCAACCGAGATAGGGTAGTATGCGGGGCACGTCGTCGAGCGTAAGGGGTGAGAATCGAAGCGGCGACCCGACCCGCGGCTTTACAGCCGTCAGCACGGTATAACTCCGGGCAGGATATTGAGAGCGTGAGGAATATAGAGGTGTCATAAAATAAGCAGTGTTATTATCAGTTGTTTCAACTGTAATAACAATTTATAGTTTAAAAAGTTAAAGGAGTTTATAAAGTTAAGATAATAGCGGAGAGGGTAGTATCTGCTGACGATACAGTCTCTGAAACTATTATCTTAACTTTATAAACTCCTTTAACTTTTTAAACTATAGGGAGATATTACTGACGGCCTGAGGTGGCGACGCCGCGGGCGATTTTTGCCACGAGACCCTGGAGCACCTTGCCGGGACCTACCTCGATGAACTCGTCGGCACCGTCGGCTACCATGTTTTGCACGCTCTGAGTCCAACGCACGGGGGCGGTGAGCTGAGCCACGAGGTTGGCCTTGATTTCGGCGGGATCAGTGTGGGGCTTGGCGTCCACGTTCTGATAAACGGGCACAGCGGGAGTGTGGAAGTCGGTGCGCTCGATGGCTTCGGCGAGCTCTGCGCGAGCGGGCTCCATGCAGGGGGAGTGGAAACCACCGCCCACCTTGAGCTTGAGGGCACGTTTGGCACCGGCCTCGAGGAGTTTGGCGCAAGCTGCGTCGATGGCCTCAACCTCGCCCGAAATCACGAGCTGGCCGGGGCAGTTGTAGTTGGCGCACACGACTGTGCCGTCAACACCTGCACAGATTTCCTCGACTTTCTCGTCGGGAAGGGCGAGCACGGCAGCCATTGTGGAGGGGTTGATTTCGCATGCTTTCTGCATAGCCTGTGCACGGGCCGACACGAGGCGGAGACCGTCCTCAAAGCTGAGTGCTCCGGCAGCTACGAGAGCTGAAAATTCGCCGAGCGAATGTCCGGCCACCATCGAGGGGTCAAACTCTTCGCCCATGGTCTTGGCGAGAATCACCGAGTGGAGGAAAATGGCGGGCTGTGTAACCTTGGTCTGACGGAGGTCTTCGTCAGTGCCCTCAAACATGAGGTCGGTTATGCGGAATCCGAGTATCTCGTTGGCCTTCTCAAACATCTCTTTGGCCACAGGATTATTGTCATAGAGGTCTTTGCCCATGCCTACAAACTGGGCACCCTGACCGGGAAATACAAATGCTTTCATGTGTAATATAGCGTTAAAATGTTATTTGCAGATTTTCACGGGTGCAAAGTTAGTGAATATTTTGATTACAAGCCATGTTTGGCTTCAAAAATACAAAAGTGTATAAAAATGTGACGTCATCATATCACCATGCTACTGCGCTACAATAAAAATGTAACACAGCTCTGCAAGCATAACCATAACAAACCGCTAACTTTGCAATATACAAATTAAAACCTCATAAATCATGAAACACTTGCTACTCGCCGCCGCATCAATGAGCATGATATGCGCGTCGGCACAGAATCCTGCCATACACACGTGGTTTACCCCCGACCCTGCACCTTTTGTACACAACGACACGGTGTATCTCTTCACCGATCATGACGAGGACGACGCCCAGTATTTCAAGATGAAGGACTGGCAACTCTACTCGACCACCGATATGGTCAACTGGACCTATCGCGGGACCCCCATCTCCACAGCCACATTCGCGTGGGCCAAGCAGGGCGACAACGCCTGGGCCTCGCAGGCGGTGGAGCGCGACGGCAAGTGGTATTGGTATATCTGCGCCGAGGACACCACATGCCACCTCCACGGCATAGGAGTGGCTGTCGCCGACAGTCCGACCGGCCCTTACAAGGATGCCCTGGGGAGGCCGCTTGTGCCGGGCGCGTTCGGATATATCGACCCGTCGGTATTTATCGACGATGACGGACAGGCTTATCTGTTCTGGGGCAACAACGGGCTGTGGTATGCCCGCCTCAACAGAGACATGGTGTCGCTCGGCAGCGAGGTCATGGAGGTGCCCGGTCTCAACGACCCCGACTGTTTCGGCCCCAAAGTGCTCAAGCATGACTGGCAGCTCAACAAGCGCGTCATGAAGACCGGCTATGAGGAGGGCCCGTGGGTGACGAAGCGCAACGGGTTGTATTATCTGGCCTATGCGGCCGGAGGTGTGCCCGAACATATGGCCTACTCGACCGCCGAGAATATCAACGGTCCGTGGAAATATCGCGGCCGCATCATGGACGAGGCCGAGAACAGTTTTACCATCCACGGGGGCAATATCAACTTCAAGGGGCGCGACTTCATGTTTTATCACAACGGCATCCTGCCCAACGGCGGAGGATTTCGCCGCAGCACGAGCATCGAGGAGTTTAAGTTCAATCCCGACGGGTCTATGCCGTTTATGCCTTTCACGCGCGAGGGTGTCAGGACTCCGGCCGGCACGCTCGACCCTTATAGCCGTGTCGAGGCCGAGACCATGGCCAGCGGCTTCGGGCTCAAGACCGACCGCAATGCCGGCGACGAGCATTATCTCACCTCGATCAACAATGGCGACTGGCTCGGACTGCGCGCGGTGGATTTCGGAAAGAAGACACCCGTGAAGTTTGTCGCATCAATAGGGTCGGCCAAGGCCAAGGGGTGCATACAGTTCAGACTCGACACCCTCAACGGTCCGGTAATCGCCTCGATTGAGATAGACCCAGCCAAGGACGGCGGAGCCATGCACGAGGTGTCGGCCCCGTTCACAGCCCCCAAGGACAAATCGGTCGAGGGCCTGCATGACCTCTACATCCTCTTCTCGGGCGAGGAAGGCGAGATGTTTGACTTCGACTGGTGGAGAGCAGAGAATTGATCAACAAGAAATGAGATATGAAGAATTGGCTTCGTGGTATCCATGCCGATGTCGCGAAGCCAATTCTTCATATCTCATTTCTACATCCTTTATTATATATGTGATAATTTGTTAAATAATAGTCGGTATATTAAGAGTTTTCATTAACTTTGCCGACTGAATTTAACGTCGGGAGGTGTGACACGGTCTCCCGAGGTAATGTGTACACAAGAACAATTTATGAAAAACCTCGTGATAGTCGAGTCTCCGGCCAAGGCCAAGACCATCGAAAAGTTTTTAGGAAAGGACTATAAAGTGATGTCGAGCTTCGGACACATCCGTGACCTGCGCAAAAAAGACATCAGCATACGCGTCGACTCGGACTTCGAGCCGGTGTATGAAATCCCGACCGACAAGAAGGCCCTGGTAGCCGATCTGAAAAAGGCTGCAAAGAGTGCGGAGACCGTATGGCTCGCGTCCGATGAGGACCGCGAGGGAGAGGCCATAGCATGGCACCTCTATGAAGTGCTGGGGCTCAAGCCCGAAAACACGCGCCGCATAGTGTTTCACGAGATTACCAAAAACGCCATACTCAACGCCATCGAGCATCCGCGCGAGATCGACATCAATCTGGTCGACGCCCAGCAGGCACGCCGAGTGCTCGACCGCCTGGTGGGCTTCGAGCTGTCGCCGGTGTTGTGGAAGAAGATACGCCCCGCGCTCTCGGCAGGACGCGTTCAGTCGGTGGCGGTGAGACTCATCGTTGACCGCGAGAACGAAATCAACGCCTTCACCTCCGAGCCTTACTTCCGTGTCACCGCCCGCTTCATGCTCCCCGGCGGAGTGCCTCTGGGCGCGGAACTGTCACGCCGTCTGCCCGACGAGAAGTCGGCGCGCGAGTTTCTCGAAGCATGCGCCGGAGCATCGTTTACCGTAGGCGACATCGTAGTCAAACCGCTCAAGAAGTCGCCCGCGCCCCCTTTCACCACCTCCACACTGCAGCAGGAGGCAGGCAGAAAATTAGGATTCTCGGTGTCGCAGACCATGATGATAGCCCAGAAGCTCTACGAGGCCGGACACATCACCTATATGCGTACCGACTCGCTCAATCTCTCGTCGCTGGCCATAGCCTCAATCTCCAATCTCATCAAGGAGGAGATGGGCGAGGGTTATCTCAAGGTGCGTAAGTATCACACCTCATCGAAGGGCGCGCAGGAGGCTCACGAGGCCATCCGTCCCACCTATATGGACAAGGAGACTGTCGAGGGGACGGCTCAGGAGAAGAAACTCTACCGTCTGATACGCCTCCGCACCATAGCCTCGCAGATGGCCGACGCCGAGATGGAAAAGACCACCGTGGAGATAGGCATCAGCAACCGTCAGGAACACTTCTCGGCCACAGGCGAGGTGATAAAGTTTGACGGCTTTCTGCGCATCTATCTCGAGGGCAGCGACGACGACACCGAGAGCAGCGACTCGGAGACCACCCTGCCGCGCATGACCACGGGCGAGAGCCTCACGCTCCAGGATGCCAACGCAACGGAGCGTTTCACCCTCGCACCCCCGCGCTACACCGAGTCATCACTCGTAAAGAAGATGGAGGAGCTCGGCATAGGCCGCCCGTCGACCTACGCGCCGACCATCTCGACCATCCAGAACCGCGAATATATCGTCAAGGGCGAGAAGGCCGGCGAGAAGCGCGAATATACCGTGCTCACTCTCTCGGGCAAGAAGGTCTCGACCAAGATCAAGAGCGAAAACGCCGGAGCCGACAAGGGCAAACTCATACCCACCGACACCGGTATCATCGTCAACGAATTTCTCACCAAACACTTCCCCGACATCCTCGACTATGACTTCACGGCCGGAATGGAGGAGAAGTTTGACCGCATAGCCGAGGGCGACTCCAACTGGAACAACGAAATCAAGGATTTCTATGCCCTCTTCCACCCCGAGGTGGAGAAGGCCAACGAGCTGCGCACCGAGCATAAGGTGGGCGAGCGTATGCTCGGCACCGACCCCGCCACGGGCGAACCGGTGTCGGTCAAGATAGGCCGCTTCGGCCCCATCGCCCAGATAGGCTCGACCGAAAGCGACGCCAAGCCGCGCTTCGCATCGCTGCGCAAGGACCAGAGCATCATGGACATCACGCTCGAGGAGGCTCTCAAGCTCTTTGACCTGCCCCGCGAGGTGGGTACATATGAGGACAAGACCGTCACTGCGGCTGTGGGACGTTTCGGCCCCTATCTGCGACATGACGGCAAGTTTGTGTCAATCCCCAAAGACCTCTCGCCCACATCCATCACGCTCGAAGAGGCCATAGAGCTTATCGAGGCCAAGCGTGTGGCTGAGAAAAACAAGACTGTCAAGACCTTTGACGAGGAGCCCGACCTGCAGATACTCAACGGCCGATATGGCGTGTATATTTCCTATCAGAAGGCTAACTACAAGATACCCAAGACGGTGATCGACCCGGCGGCCCTTACCTATGACGAGGTCAAGGCCATAATCGCCGACCAGGAATCCGCTCCCAAGAAAAAGACTACGCGAGGACGGAAGAGCTCTTCATGAGTTTAGAGCTTAGAGTTTAAAGTTTAGAGAGTTTAAGGAGTTTATAAAGTTAAACTTTCACACGCTATCTCCAAAGTAGTCAAATAATATCACAGATGTATAAAAAACCATACAATACCCGCCCCGGGGCTGAGAAAAGGCCATTCAAACCCGATGTAATCGAGAGCTATGTCGTTGACAGCGCGTCACAACTACTCGAGTTTCTCATCGCGGCCATGCCCGAGCGCAAACGCACAGCCATCAAGAGTCTGCTGGCCCACAACCAGGTGGCTGTCAACGGCACGCCCCAGCGACAGTTTGACTTCAGCCTCAAGCATGGCGACGAGGTGAAAGTGAACCTCTCGCGCGAGTTTCGCACATTTTACAACCGCCGCCTCAAACTGGTGTATGAGGATGACGACATTATCGTGGTCAACAAAGGCTATGGCCTCCTCTCCATGGGCAACGAGAAAGTCAAGGACGAGACGGCCTACAATATACTGCGCGACTATCTGAAGTGGCAGGACCCTCGCAACAAGGTGTTTATCGTGCACCGTCTCGACCGCGACACATCGGGGCTGATGGTGTTTGCCAAAACCGTCGAGGCCAAGGAGAAACTCCAGCACAACTGGAACAACATGGTGCTCGAGCGCAAATATCTGGCCGTTGTCGAAGGGCGTCCCGACCCCTCGGAGGGCGAGGTGCGCAGCTATCTGGCCGAAAATTCGCGCTATGAAGTCTATTCGACCGATAATCCCGAGGAGGGACAACTGGCCGTGACCCGTTATCGCACACTCAAGAGCAAACACGGATATTCGCTCATGGAGGTGCAGCTCGACACGGGCCGCAAAAACCAGATACGCGTGCACATGAAGGACCTCGGCCACCCCATCACGGGCGACCGCCGCTATGGAGCCGGCTCCTCGCCCATCCACCGTATGGCCCTGCATGCCCAGACCCTGCGCTTTGTCCACCCCATCACGCGCAAGGACATGAATTTCTCAACTCCAATCCCCATTTCCTTCGGCAAAATCGTAGGGATGTGATTACAGTCTCATTATGATACAGATCGGCGATACAGTAAGATTTCTCAACTCGACAGGCGGCGGCGTGGTGCGCCGCATAGAGGGCAACATAGCCTATGTTGACGAGGACGGATTTGAGACGCCCACCCCGCTGCGCGAATGTGTGGTAGTGGCCACGGCCGCAGCCTCACCCCGCACCGCGCCTGTGGCTCCGGCCAAGGCGGCCGCAACCTCATCGCCGGCCCCGGCCCCCAAGGCCCCGGCTCAGGCCCCGGACATGACTGTCGAGGAGACTCCCGGGGGCGAGAAACTCAACATAGTGCTCGCCTATGAGGCAGCCAACCTCAAGCGGCTCAATGACACTACTTTTGACACCTATATAGTCAACGACTCCAACTATTACCTCTATTTCACCTACATGACCCGCGCCGACGAGGCCAAGGAGTGGACGCTGAGATATGCGGGAATGGTTGAGCCCAACATACAGCTCTTCATCGAGGAGATAGCCGGCAGCGACCTCACGACGATGGATCGTGTGGCCGTGCAGTGCATAGCCTACAAGAAGGGCAAAGAGTTCAGGATGAAGTCGCCGGTGGCCGTGGAGACAGCTCTCGACACCACCAAGTTTTTCAAACTTCACTGTTTCAAGCCCAACCCCTACTTTGACCACGACGTCATAGCCCTCGACATAGTGAAGGACGACGTGGCCCTGCGCCGCATGGTCATCGACTCGGGCCGGCTCGAGGAGGGACTCAAGGCCAAGAAGGCCGTGGATCGTCCCATACGCCGCCCCGTGCAGAAACACCAGCCCAAGAAGCCGGGTCTGCTCGAGATAGACCTCCACATAAGCGAACTTGTCGACTCGACCGCGGGACTCTCGCCGGCCGATATGCTCAACCTGCAGATCGACGAGTTTCGCAAGGTGATGGACGCCAATCTTAAAAACAAGGGGTTGAAAATAGTCTTTATCCACGGCAAGGGCGAGGGTGTGTTGCGCAACGCACTCATGAAGGAGTTCAACCACCGGTATAAAGGCCATCAGGTGCAGGACGCCTCATTCCGGGAATACGGATTCGGCGCGACACAGGTGACTATCTGAACCGACGGGAGATACAAAAGGACAAAAGTTTCAAAAGGAGAAGAAGAAGTCTTCCGGTCAATCCATCTACATTATGTCTGACTCATCGACCGACTTCCGACACTTTTTGAGACTTTTGTCCTTTTGTATCTCCCGGACCGTCATATATCATTCCGGCCACACGCATTACTGACCACATGGACCGATTTGACACAGAGAACAGTTACTCGACCATAATGAAACGCCTCTCGGCTTTCGGAGGGGTGCAGCTATTCAACATCCTCATCACGCTGGTGAGGGGCAAGTTTGTGGCGATGTTTCTCGGTCCGGAAGGCATGGGCATCTCCTCACTGTTCACCTCATCGACCGCTACCGTGCAACATCTGAGCAGCCTCGGCCTCAACCTTGCCATAGTCAAGGAGGTGGCGCGTGTCAGGGATGACAGCCGCGGACGCTCTGACGTGATAGGCGTGGCCCTGCGTCTGCTGCTGCTCACCTCGCTGCTCGGCGCGGTGATGTGTGCGGTGTTGTCGCCGTGGCTGAGCAAGTGGTGTTTCGGTGACTACAGCTACACCCTGAGCTTTGTGTGGCTCGGCCTGTTTTCGGCCCTCTCGATAGGGGGAGGCGGTCTGCTGGCCATACTGCAGGGCATGTCGCAGGTGAAACGCCTCGCCAAAGCCTCGCTGACCGGCGGTCTGTCAGGACTCCTGATAGGGGTGCCGCTCTACTACTTTTTCGGCACGGGCGGCATAGTCCCGGCCATGATACTCATGTCGGGGGTGATATTCACATTTTACTATGTGTCATTACGCAGGTCGGTCGAATATGAATACACACCGCTGAGTCTGCGGCAGCATGTGCCGCTCATCAGGCGGCTCGTCGTCACGGGTCTGATACTTATGGCCGGAGGACTGGCCGGCACAGTTGCCAACTTTGCCATCAACGCCTTTGTGCGCGCCTATGGCGACATTGACAATGTGGGGCTCTACCAGGCGGCTTCGTCGCTCACCAACCAGTATCTCGGCATAGTGTTCAGCGCGCTGGCCATGGACTACTTCCCCCGCCTGTCGGCGGCTATGGGCGAGCACGGCAAGATGCTCACGGTGGTCAACCGTCAGACCGAGATAGTCATGCTCATAGCCACTCCGCTCGCACTGGCACTCATATGGTCGGCCCCGTGGGTGATAAAGCTGCTGCTTACCGACGAGTTTTTTGTCATAATCCCGCTCATGAGATGGCTTGGCATGGGTATACTGCTTCAGGCGGTAGTCTTCCCGCTGGGCTACATACTGCTCGCGGGTAACAACCGCAGGGTGTATGTGTGGGTAGAGATTGTGATTGACAATCTGACGTGGATAGCTTTAAGCATGGGTCTGTACTATATGTACGGGCTGATAGGTCTCGGCGTGAGCATGATGGCGAGGTCGATGATAAACATCGGTGTGGCCTACGGTGTGACGCGCTCGTATTACGGATTTCGCTACGATGGCCGCAGCCTCACGGCCCTGGCGGTGTGTCTCACGTTGGGCGGGTGTGGATTTCTTCTCTCGCTGACTACCGATGCCGCCTTCGGCTGGCCCATACTGGCCGTGATGCTGGTCTCGGCCGTCTACTCAGCTCTCCGCCTCAGACGACGCCTCGCCTCCCGACAGGCATAATCAAACAAATAACATACACGCTGATATGATTATATATTTCTCAGGCACAGGCAACAGCCGCGCGGTGGCCACAGAGCTTGGACGGCTGCTGGACGAGGAGGTCAAGGCCATGACTCCATCGATGCGCGGAGGTGACATGGCGATGACCGACAGCCGTCGGCTCATATGGGTGTTTCCGGTCTACTCATGGGGTGTTCCTCCTTATGTGCTCGATATCATACGCTCTGTCGTGATTGACACGCCGGCTGCTATGCCTCATCATGCGGTGATGACCTGCGGTGACGATTGCGGTCTGGCCGACCGCATGTGGCGCAAGGCTATAGCCGCTCGCGGATGGAGGGGGCGGTGTGTGATGTCGGTGCAGATGCCTAACAATTATGTGTCGCTGCCGGGATTTGATGTCGACCCTAAGGGGGTCGAGGAGGCCAAACTGGCGGCTTTCCCTTCGCGGCTGAAAAGTGTGGCTGCGGAAATAGTCCGGGCCGAGTCGGACGACTCGGAGGTGACCGACATTGTGCGCGGGTCGTTTGCCCGGATTAAAACCAAGGTGATATATCCGTGGTTTGTGCGTCATGCCATGAATCCGCGTCGGTTCAGCGTGTCAGAGGCTTGTGTCGCGTGCGGCAAGTGTGCCCTGACCTGTCCGCTCGGCAATATCACCATGTCGGGCCCGGGGGAGAATCCCCGCGCCATGCGCCCGGCCTGGGGCGGGGACTGCGCGGGATGTCTCGGATGTTACCACACATGCCCCGTGCATGCCATCAATTACACGTCGGCCACAAAGGGCAAAGGACAGTATGAATATCGTGGGGGAGATACAAAAGGACAAAAGTCTCATAAGATACAAAAGTTTTGATTTTTCATGGCTGTAATATAAGCCTGAAAAAAACTTATGTTTCTTATGAGACTTTTGTCCTTTTGTATCTCCTCTCCCTCAACGGCCGAATCTTACGCCTGCTCCGAGCATGAGGTTACCTGGCTCGTTGAAGCGATAGAGCTTGTAGCCGGTGAGCAGGAAAAAGCGGTCGGTGACGAAGGTTTTGAGTGAGAAGGTGTTGTACCATCCGCGCAGGTCGTGGCCGCCGGGCGCAAGGACACTGTGGCCGAGACCGACATTTATCGCAAACAACGACATGCGCAACTCCACACGGGCCGAGAGTCCGAGCATGATGCGGTCGGAAAACGAGGGGCGGTAAAATCGGGGGTCGTCCGACGGTGTGCCGGTGACATAATGGGACGAGAGGGCGGCTCCTTCGTCATATTGCCCGTCGACCGACACTCCGGCCGACAGAAGGGGGTTGAAACGATACATGGGGGTGAGGTTGAAGCCGGCCACGCCAAATTTGCCGGGCGCGAGGCTCTTTCCTCCCTCAACGCCGTCGATGTTTATGCCGGGATAAGGGATGTAGGACCATTTGCGCCATGCACCGTAGAGCGCGAGGTCATAGACCATGCCCGGCTCGAAGTCGCTCCAGTCGGCTCTGCGCATGACGGCGGGAGTGCCCAAAGTATAGCTCAGGCCGACGCGTGCGCCGAGCATGTTGAGTCCGGGATTGGGGTCGCCGGTATTGCCGTTGGAGTAGTGTGTCACCTCGGCTCCGGCAAGCAGACCCAGACGCGGTGTAAGACGATAGCGGAGATAGAGGCCAAAGTTGATGTAGGCTGTAACCGGAGTGCCCATGCCGTCGAGATTGCGCACATAGTCGGGCGAATCATGGTCCATGGACTTCCAGCCCATGGCCGCCCTAAGTTCCATTCATAGTCGAGTGTCAGCCGCTCGCCCAGCGAGGCCAGCCGTGCCCCCTGCATCACGTAGAGCAGAGCGGGGGTGCCCAGCACTCCGCCCGGCGATGCCATCTGCACGCCCACTCCGACGCCCTGATAGGCCGACGGATACCACCGGCCGTAACGCGAGCCGGGGGCATTGCGCATGCTCAGCTCGGCAAAGGGTGCGTAGCCCATGTCGAGCGGCCGGCCGCTGACGTTTGACCCGCGCACGAAATAGTTGGTGTGGAGTATGGGGGTGGCCCTGAGTCCGGCGGTCACGGTGACGTCGGTCACGTGATGAGAGGGCTCGCGGGGATACTCATCGTCAGATGATGTCGCCCGTGCGTGCATACAGGCCGGCGCAAGCAATCCTGCGAGCGTCACGGCTATGACTATTGACTTATAATTCATCATATCTCACTTCATAGCTGTCGGGCTGCTCTATGGTCAGCCATATTATCATTTCGTGCTCCTCGCCCGAATATTTGTTTCTCACTCTGAGCCGTGCGTCAAAGACGGTCGGCACCATCCGGGCATATAGTTGGGTCAACATGCCGGGCTCAACATTGATCGGCGTAATCGGCGGGTAATGGAGCAGATAGGTGTAACTCATCGATGAACTTATCCCGGCAGTCTCGCCTCGCAGCTCCCAGTCAGAATAGTAGGGATTGGTCCTTGTCGGGACCGGTATCTCCTCTCCTTCAAGAGCGGAGATGTACTCTTCATCAGCCGTGATTGTCCGGATGTTATAAAACGACAATATGCCGGAAGGTAGCTGCGGAGTCCACAGCACGGGCTCATTGCCCGCCGAGAGTCCATAGGCGGTCAACAGCCGGTCTTCAGCCTTATTTTCATCTGTGCCCCACGTCATGAGATTGTAGTCAACATCCACAATCTCGAGGCCGCCCACACGCTCTATCCCGACCATTATCTCATGGCGGTCGTAGGTCTCATCAGAGCTGGCCACAAGCCAGAACATCAACATGCCGTTGCCTATGGCATAGTTTACGTCGACCGTCACCACGTCGCCGCGGCGGGTGACCGTGAAGTCGTTGAGCGTGGTGTGGAGCGATATGGTGCCGTCGCCGGTGAGTGTCTTGCCTTGCATCGGGCTTCCGCCGGCCGGGGTGACCACCGTCGGCAGATCAGTGCCGTGTATGTCGGCTCCCGCAAGGGTGAGCTGCGACCAGTCGTCGGAGCGAAACCGTATGGTGCGCGAGGCTCCGTCGCCCTTCATGGTCAGCTCGGTGACATCGGGCGTGAAGTCCTCGACAAATATGTCGGAATTACATGCACATAGCAAAAATGTCAGTAATAATATGGTAATAAATCGCATATAGCGCATAGAATAATGTTTACATCCGCGAATTTACAAAAAAAAATGACAAAAAATCACCTTCTCGGTAAACTTTTAACCATTCCCGATTGTATTTATGTAACAATAACATTCAATTACCCTAACACTTCTTACCAAATGGATAAAAAATCTATCAAAGGAACCAAGACCGAACACAACCTGCTCGCTGCTTTTGCCGGTGAAAGCCAGGCACGTTCACGCTATACATTGTTTGCCAAAAAGGCCAAGGAAGAGGGCTACCGCCAGATAGCCAAGGTGTTCAAGATGACCGCCAAGCAGGAGATGAGCCATGCCGAGCTTTTCTTCAGCAAACTCGAGGGCGGTGTCGTGACCATCCAGGCCGGCTATCCCGCCGGTGTTGTCGGCGACACTATCACCAACCTGCGCGAAGCTGCTGCCGGCGAGCGCGAGGAGTGGAGTGACCTTTATGCCAACTTTGCCCAGACTGCCGTTGATGAGGGTTTCCCCGAAATCGCTGCTCTCTTCAAGATGGTGGCTAAGGTGGAGGTTGAGCATGAGCAGCGTTATCTGCGTCTTCTCGACCGTCTGACCAACGACCAGGAGTTCTCAGGCGAGGATGCCGAGCAGGAATGGCAGTGTATGCACTGCGGTTATGTGCACAAGGGTAAGTCTGCCCCCAAGAAATGCCCCGTATGCGGCAAGGAGCAGGGATACTTCGAGCGCAAAGCCGATAATTACTAACTAACTCACTATGGTTAAGAAAGTAACAAGTTAAAAGAGTTAATTTTTTAATTGCTTTACTTCACTATGGTTAAGGAAGTAACAAGTTGAAAAAGTTAATTTTTAATCGCTTTATTGCCATAGTTAAGAGTACGACGAGTTAATCTCCACAACCCCACGACTTATACCTTACTTATTGTTGTCTATCATATAATATTAAGACTAAAAAGGTCAATCTAAATAGACTTACTGCTTACTTATATTGTGTGGTAAATAAGGTAATAAGTTAAAAAGGTCTGTTCAATACACGCTACATAAAAACATATTACCCCTATATCCCCCCCGAGGCCGGAAGGACAAGCGTCCCCCCGGCCTCGATATTTTGCATCATGTCGGACGCTGATTATCGGGCGCAATAGCTCTATACAGCCCCCTCGCACGATAACCGAGGGTGTTGCAGAACTCCTCTGATTAAAGCCTCTGAGAATTGAATATTTTAGAATAATCTGGAATTTTTCGAGATTAGTTCGTATATTCGATTCTCAGGAAGTTGAAAACCGGGCATACACTAAAAAAACAGCGAAAATCGG
>NZ_CAJTCF010000086.1:0-15739 GCF_910574735.1 Duncaniella muricolitica
TAAGTTTTTTTATAATGAACGATTTGGCGATTCATTTGTATTTGATAATTCGTTATATTAACTTAAGTTTCAACTACTTCTGTAATTTTTACCGAATCATTGATATATGTATACATTAGAGAAACGATAAAAGTAATGATTTTTTCACATCCCGACCCATAAGCATTATCGTATTTACCGATTGCAGCTATCGAAAAAAACATCAATACTCATCAATCCTTTCGCGGCTCCCGATTGTACTTTTGTATATGCAAATGAGAACAAGCAACTTTTTAATGATCCAAGTCCTATGACACACCTTATGTATTTTTGGTATATAACCGTCGGAATCGTCCTTCTGACATTCCTTGTAAATTTCATCCACTATCTGGTGTCGCACAAACGGAGCCGCAAGCACCATCATCTCATAGGCCTCTCGCGCGAACGTGACATCTTCTATATACCGGGCGACAAACTTGAAGACGATGAATTTGACGAATAACCCTCCTGTTCAGTCCTCTTGTCAACTGGCCGATGCGGGCGACTTCATAGCCGACTACACGGCATGGCTGTGGGGATGCGGAGCCACCTGCATGCGCATCGAAAAAAACTCGGGCCGCATAGCCCGCGCCCTCGGCTATGACATATGCATCACCATTATGCCAAAGCACATAAGCCTCACCCTCAAAGACTCCGTTACCGGCTCGCAGGCCACGTATCAGCGTCAGATGGTGACATGCGGCATCAATTTTGACCTCAACACCCGTCTGAGCAGCCTCAGTTGGAAAATCGCCGACAGGAAACTATCCTACTGTCAGGCCAAGGCTCTCTTTGACAAAATCATAACCACCCCCTACTCCACCACTCAGCTCACAGTGCTGCTCACATCGCTCGCCAACGCCTCGTTCTGTCGGTTGTTCGGAGGCGATGCCGCCGCCATGCTGGTGGTGTTTGCGGCGACCTTCGCAGGCTTTGAGTTGAAACATATCCTCCTGAAAGCCCGCCTTGACGTGCGTCTTGTGTTTATGGCCTGCGCGTTTATCTCGACTGTAATCGCCACAGGCGCGCAACTCTTCGACTGGGGCGACACCCCGGGCACTGCCATAGCCACAAGCGTGCTCTACCTCATCCCGGGGGTGCCTTACATCAATTCGGCAAGCGACCTCATCGACCGTCATTACCTGTGCTCGCTGAGCCGTTTTATGGACGCCTGCGTGCTGACGGCATGCCTGTCTATCGGCATGTGTGCCGGACTTTCGCTCATGGGCATAAATCACGTGTAGTCTATGGAACATTTACTTCTACAAAACATTCTTGAGGACGGATTCTTTGCTGCGATGGCTGCCATCGGTTTTTCGAGCATCAGCCACACTCCGGCCCGCACATTCATCATATGCGGACTCGCCGCAGCCGTAGGCCACGCGCTGCGCTATGTCATGATGTCGCCATGCCTCGGCAATATCAATATCATTCTGGCCAGCACGGCCGCGGCCTTTGCCATCGGACTCCTTGCCGTGCTCCTCGCCCCGGTGGTGAGAGTGCCGGCCGAGGCTTGTCTTTTCCCGTCGCTGCTGCCGATGATTCCGGGCATGTATGCCTACCGCTCCATCGCGGCTCTCATATCGTGTGTCAGCAGCCCGTCGCCCGACAATATAGGCAGCCTCTACAGTCTTGCCTTCAACTCCACCACCTGCCTGCTTATTATTCTGGGCATGGTCATTGGTGCCAACATCCCTATATTCCTGTTTAAAAAGATTTCTTTTCAGGCTACTCGCTGATTTTTCGTACCTTTGCCTCCATGGAACTCCGTCAGATAAAATATTTCGTAAAAGCCGCCGAACTGCTCAACTTTTCCGACGCTGCCCGCGCGCTCAACGTGGCGCAGAGCACACTGTCGCAACAAGTGAAGCAGCTTGAGGACGAGCTCGGCATACAACTCTTTGAGCGTCACGCCCATGCCATAAGCCTGACCGAAGCCGGACAGGAACTCCTCCCCTATGCGCGGCGCACGGTGTATGACGCCGACACATGCATCGCACGCATCAACGACCTCTCCAATCTCGCCTCTGGCTCTCTCAACATAGGCGTGACCTACTCGTTCAGCCCCATACTCACCGAGACCCTCATAGAGTTCACCCGCGAATACCCCAACGTACGGCTCAATATCTTCTACAAACCGATGGCCGAGCTTATGGAGATGCTCCAGTCGCGCTCGGTCGATTTCGTGCTGGCGTTCCGTCCATCGGTAAGAATCGAAGAGATAGAGTCTCACGTCCTGTTTGACAATCATCTTGCCGTCATCGTGCGCGATGGACATCCGCTTGCTTGCAAGGAGCGTATTGGCATCGCCGATCTGAGCCGTTACAATCTCGCGCTTCCATCCAAAGGCCTTCAGGCTCGCAATGCTTTTGACCATTATCTCTCGGCCAGGTCCGGACAGCTCGACATACGCATCGAGCTCAACGAGGTCAACATTCTGCTCGAACTCATCAAGCACAGCAACATGGTCACTGTCCTCGCCGAAGCCACCGTCTACAACCAGCTCGGAGTTAAAGCCATACCGCTCGACTTGCCATCCAACGAGATGGAAGGATGTGTCCACATGCTCCGCAACTGTTACCGTAAGCACTCGGCTCTTCGTTTCATCCATATGCTGCGCGAGTCAAACGCCGTCAAGGCCCGCGTACACGGATGGTTCACTTGACGGCGTCTGAGAGAGAGAGAGAAATATATTGACCGATTATTTTCTTACGCATTCGCGCTTGTCCCATACAGGATGAGCCGGGTCCTCGGCCACAAGTGCTTCGGCCAGGTCTATGCCGAGCGCGTCGGCCAGCATACGGCCATACTCTTCATCGGCGTTATGACACGCGCGCACGTGGCGTTGCTTGATGAAAAGCGGCACACCATCCATCTGTGCGGCAGTGTTGTCACACGTCGCTTTCTTGTCGTCATCGCTCATGAGACGCCACAACTTGCCCGGCTGGGTATAATAATCGTCATCATACTCGCGCTCGTCATAATTATACATCTCCCCATGCAGCTCCAGCGGAGGCTGCTTGAGCTCGGGCGAGTCCTTCCATTCGCCAAAACTGTTGGGCTCATATGATATTGTAGCCCCGAGATTGCCGTCGGTACGCATCTTGCCGTCACGATGATAGGAATGATACGGACATTTCGGCATATTGACCGGGATGAGATTACTGTTGACCCCGAGTCGATAACGCTGGGCGTCACCGTAGGAAAACAGACGCCCCTGCAGCATCTTGTCGGGCGACAGACCTATACCGTCGACTATATTCGACGGATTGAACGCCGCCTGTTCTATCTCGGCATAAAAATTTTC
The DNA here is from genome assembly GCF_910574735.1 of Duncaniella muricolitica. NCBI lineage: Bacteria > Pseudomonadati > Bacteroidota > Bacteroidia > Bacteroidales > Muribaculaceae > Duncaniella > Duncaniella muricolitica. Next base: position 3,326 of record NZ_CAJTCF010000086.1, read on the forward strand.
GGGATTACGGTTAAGTTCGAGTATACCCACATCACGCAACGGGAAATCCTTGTGATACCACACTTTAGTGAGGTCAAACGGATTGATGTGATACTCGCGGGCCTCCTCCTCTGTCATTATCTGCACTTGCAGTTTCCAGCGCGGGTAGTCGCCTCGCTCGATAGCATCGAAAAGATCGCGCTGATTCGACTCGCGGTCTTTGGCTATGACAGCCTCTGCCTCGGCATCAGTGAGATTTTTAATACCCTGGAGGGTGCGGAAATGAAATTTCACCCACACACGTTTATCATCCTTGTTGATAAAACTGAACGTGTGACTTCCAAAGCCGTGCATATGTCTGAACGATGCCGGTATGCCGCGCGGCGACATGGTGATGGTCACCTGATGGAGAGCTTCGGGCAAAAGAGTCCAGAAATCCCAATTGCTTGTGGGATTGCGCATACCTGTACGCGGGTCGCGCTTGATGGCATGATTGAGGTCAGGAAACTTCAACGGGTCACGCAGGAAAAACACAGGCGTATTATTGCCTACAAGATCCCAGTTCCCCTCATCGGTATAAAATTTCATCGCAAAGCCACGGATGTCGCGCTCAGCGTCAGCCGCGCCACGCTCGCCGGCCACAGTAGAAAATCTCACAAGACACGGAGTCTGCTTGCCTATCTTTGAAAATATCGAAGCCCGTGTAAATTCAGTGATATCGTCAGTGACAGTAAAAGTGCCAAACGCACCCGAGCCCTTGGCATGCATACGACGTTCGGGTATTACCTCACGGTCGAAGTGAGCTATTTTCTCAAGATACCAAGGATCACTTGCGGTCATAGGGCCCGGTCGGCCGGCAGTCTGAGCATTCTGGTTGTCGGCGATAGGGCGTCCGTTTTCAGCGGTAAGTCTTTTCTTATCCATACAATCATAATGGGGGCTAAAAGGTAAACAAATCATCATTAACAACAACAGCCCCGCCCCTAAAGTTTGCTCCAAAGCCCAAAGCCCATCCGCCCTATTTGCCCCATTCTCCCCATCCTCCCCCTCTCCTCGCGAAGCTTTGTCCCCGCTCCCGAGCTTCAGCTCGGACCCACAGCGCGGCGTTATCGCACCCCTTTCAGCCCCATCCCGCCCTATCTTTGCAGCCATGAGGCTCATCACCAAAAACACCCGTCACAAGCCGCCCGTCCCCGACATCTGGTGTCACGGATTCGCGCGTTATCTCGGCAGGCAGCTCACGCCGCCCGAGCGAGCCGTCATATCCACCCTCGAAAAGCAGCGGCATCATGGCCGTCCACGTCCGATAATGATCATCGACCGCGGCCATCGCGACTCCACAGCCATCCTCCGAAGCTACCTTGCCTATCGCCTCGCCACATCACCCAAAGGCGCGACAGCCATCAGTTGCACCCCCGACAGGCCACGCCGTCTCAAGCGAGAGCCAAGACTCCGCCACATCACCTACCGTCAGATTGACAGCATCCGTGGGAGCACCCCCGCATTCATGCTATTGCTCAACGCCCATCAGGCCAAGACCTTCTCACCCTTCCACCCTCAGCAACACAACTTCAAGCGAGTCTGCTCCGCCCTCTTCCCCATACTCGACGCCTCCGGCTTCCTGGTCATCCACCTGCATGCCGACCACATCCCCTCCCACGCCCCGGGCATAGCCGAATGTCCCTCCGACCCGCCCCGGTCACCCGATGACGCCTCCGTCGAGGAAGTCACCGTCATCACCATTCCGAGCCTCGAGGCCCTCGACAAGCTCCTGCTATCACTGCGACAGTGCGCAGCCCTTGTCTCGGCCCCGAGCCCAAGCTCGGCTCCCCCTCACCCGCTTTAGCGGTACGCCGTGCTCCGCAGCCCAAAGCTAAACCGCACGGCGAGCGTCCATTGACATTTTGACACCCATCCCCGGGCCCCTCATCGTTTTTTGGGCATTATATTCAATCTATACTGCACCGAAAAAAGCACATAACGCGGCAAAGCATTGGAATAGGAAATAGTTCGTCCGGAAGCATTTACCGCATAATTGACATTCGACAATTGGTGCAGCAGATCAAATCCGTCAGCCATAAACACCCACCGTCCGCCTCGCGGAGTATATGTGACACGCACATTCCATATGGCATCGGTCGTATCAAGATAGCTCAAGCCATACCCGCGACGCGTATAAAACATAAAATCCGTATTTATACCGAACCCACACGGAAGCACAAACTGCCCCAGCACCCCATAATTGAAATGACGTGCATTTATCGTATTGAAATCCTCGCGGCTGGATATCGTGTGACGCAACATCCCGCCTCCCGACAGTTGCACATTCTGCCGTCCTATCTGCCAGTCGAGTTTAAGATTTCCCGACGCCACATGATTGGTCACCTTTGACTGCTCCGGTACCGCCCGGTCGACACCTATCATATCAGCATAATTGGTTATACTGCCACCCGCATTCGCGCTCATGGTAAACTGTTGCCGGCGGCCAAACTGAAGCATGAACGAATCATTGACACTATAACTGCTGTTGCCGTCAACATTATACGTACTCGTATGACGCACGCCTGTGGTCGTATCATATGTATATCCCCTCACAAGAGCATCTGTCGTAAAAGAGGCCGAACCGCTGAGCGTATTACTCAGAGTCCTCCCGTCAGGCCTGTATATCCATTCTATATTATGAGTACGTATATATTCATTACGCAGGTCAGGATTACCAACGGCGATATTGAGCGGGTCAGCGTCATTGACCACATCCACCATATGCAGCAGGTCGGGAGTCTTGGTATTGTAATTAAAAGAGTATCTCAGTTCATTGGCATACGTCAGCCGTCTCCCCTTCGATATGGCACCCCATGAAAATATCGCACTTGCATCATATCGGGTCGCCACGGCCACAACAGAGCTTCGGGTCACAAGATAGTCCCGGCCGTCGCGCCAATAATCAAGATGGTCATGCTGTAATGAAATTTCAGGATGCAGTTGTATGAAGAGCTCAGTCTTCGGCCATATCTTAGGAAACCACGATAATATCGGTTTGACAGAGTGACGGTTCGTCATCAGACGTGAAGTATAGCTGTTAGAGGGGTCCATGACGGCAAGATATCCGCTCGGCACAGTCCCGTAGATGCCCATGTCGGCAAGCCGGTCAAGTGCATACATATACGAGTCCTTGTCGGTATTCTCAAAGCGGTAGCTGTAATAAACATTTAATCTCATTTTACCAACTGTGGTACCGTACTCCACCGTGCCGTCAAGCGTCAGCCGACGGTTAGGCGAATTGTCAAAATACTGTCTTTTAGTCACTGCCGCCACAGGGTCCGCCCCGTAATTGATATTATAGTCGCGCCACAGTTCCTCCTTGGCATCCTTATATTTGACACCAAACTGAAAACGCACAATGTCATTCGTCCTCGGTATCTTATAATTCAGAGTCGGAAAACACTGCACCTCCCATTCACGGCCATGTCCGTCACTGCGTGTGACCGAACGATTGATTACGGCTTCGAGCACCTCCGGCGACCCGTCGCTGTAAAGAGCCTCAAGCATCTGACGTGTCACACCGGCCTGTTCCTTGTTGAATGTTGCAGATATGACATCCGACATGCTCGACCGTCTTATATAACGGCCTGTCATCACATTCCAGAAATAAAACTTCTTCCATTCCAACGTCTGATAATTGCGTGTCTCAAGTTTCAGATTACTTGATTTTGAGTGACTGAAAGAGTTGTCATACGTATTACCGCCGCTAAGGAAATTAGTGCGGGCTACGGTATTGTAATTATTGTTGCTCGTCTCCTCAAAATTTACATATCCCTCTAACTTCCTGCTGTCGTCACGGTTTGAATGGTCATAGTTGAAAGCAGCCATCTTATAACGTTTCGTGCCCGAAGGCATCATCTCCGGAGTCCACGTATCACTCTTGCCTGGCTTACGGTTGTCGTTGAGATTATTGAAATTGCCTATCAGAGAATATCGGCTCAATGGCGTGAACCACGAGGCAAACAAGCGGCCCATATATCTTCCCTCCGTTCCATATCCGCCCTGCGCGTTTATTATCGCTCCCAGATTATATTCCTTCTTGAGCCTGACATCCATTGTCAGATGTTTCTCTTTCGTCGGGTCGTTCAGCCATTTTTCCTCATGAGTCTGTCCACGATACACCTCTACCGACTTCACTGTATAAGCGGCGATATTCTCCAGCATCAACTGATTGTTGCCGTCAAAAAACTTCTTGCCGTTGAGCAACAGCGACTCCACAAACTCACCGTTGATTTTTATCTGCCCCTCCTCGTTAAGTTCCGCGCCCGGCAACTGGCTTATGAGTGCGTCAAGCATCGAACCGTCTGAAAGCTGAAAAGCCGAAGCATTATAGACCAGCGTATCTCCTTTGTGATAAAACTTTATTTTTGACGCCGTGACAGTCACCTCGTTAAGTTTATGGGGTGCTTTTTGGAGAAACACTATAGGAATCTCACGCCTGTCTTCCCTTTTCCCGACATTTTCCACACGATAAGTGACCGTTTGGGTTATGTAGCCCGGACACTCTACATCAAACACATATGTCGAATCCTTGCGTTCAACCATAAACCCGAACCTGGCCAACTCGATAACTTCGCCATTCTTGTACGTACGGCCACGGTCTGCCTTGATGGAATCAATCCTGTTTCCGGCAGCATCATATCTCACCACCACAGCCGATGTCAGCTCGGTACCCAGCACAGCGTCCTTGACCCTGCCGGAGAGATAAAGCATGTCATCCTCCTTTCCGGACAGACTGAAACAGATAAAAAGTAACAATAGGCATGTGATGAAGCGATTCGGCTGTTTCATGATATTGGCATGTTTGGTGTATGTAAAGACATTTTCACACTGATGTTATCTGTAAAAAAAATTGTAACTTTGTGCCGTATATCCTATTGACGTTTTAAATTAGGGTTTGTTACATAATTTTTTCATTATTTTCATTAAAGCCTCTGCGATAACAAGAGGGTGTTTCATAACAATGGCTGATATAATAATGATCACAGGAGGCCAACGTTCCGGCAAAAGCCAATTGGCCGAAGAGATGGCTCTGTCTCTTTCGCCAAGGCCTGTATACATTGCCACCGCCCGTGTGTGGGACGACGAGTTTCGCCGCCGTGTGGAGTTGCACAAGCTCCGCCGTGGTCCGGAATGGACCACACATGAGGCTCCGCTCGATGTTGCATCAGTGTCGCTCGGCAAGGACGACACTGTGCTGTTTGACTGCGTGACTCTCTGGGCTACAAACTGGTTTTTCGAGTGTGGTGAGGACTCCGCCAAAGCTCTTGCCGCCATGAAAGAGCAGTTGGAACTGTTACGCGCAAAATGCCGGCACATTATTTTTGTCACCAATGAGATTGGATTGGGCGGTGTGGCTGAAAACGCCATGCAACGCCTCTTTACCGACCTGCAGGGCTACATAAACCAACACATCGCAGCTATGGCTTCGGAAGTCTACATGTCTGTATCAGGCATCCCTCTCAAGTTAAAGTAAGAGTTCAGCTATTTGTCCAAAACAAAAGAAACAACAAGTTAAAGCATCTGATTAACCACAACCATGAAACAATTTAACATCCAGCCGATTGATTATACTATAAAACAGAGTGCAATAAATAAAATAGACAATCTTACCAAACCTAAAGGTTCGCTCGGGCGGCTTGAGGAACTGGCTCTGCGCCTGTGCATGATACAGCACACTCTTTCGCCGCAACTGCGTCAGCCTCACAATGTGCTTTTCGCCGCAGACCACGGCATCATCGAAGAAGGCGTGAGCGTTTCGCCCAAGGAGGTGACGTGGCAGCAGTTGAGCCATTTCTCCAAAGGAGGCGCGGGCATCAACTTCCTATGCGACCAACATGGTTTCAGACTCGTGCTTGTCGACTCGGGCGTAGATTATGACATCCCGTCCGGCCACGGCATCATCGACATGAAAGTCAGACGTTCGACACGCAATTATCTCCACGAGGCTGCCATGACCGAAGACGAACTCGAACTTTGCCTCGAACGCGGAGCCAAAGTGGTCGATGACATCGCCGACTCTACCGGATGCAATATCATAAGTTTCGGCGAAATGGGCAGTGGCAACACATCTTCGTCATCGATATGGATGCACCTCTTCACCGGCATCTCCCTCGACAAATGCATCGGAGCCGGTGCCGGACTTGACTCGGATGGCATCCGACACAAATATGATGTGCTGTCACGGGCTGTCGCCAATTACTCTGGCGACGGAAGCGTGAAGTCGCAAATGGCATGGTTTGGCGGTTATGAGATGGCTATGGCTGTCGGAGGCATGCTTAGGGCGGCCGAGAGAGGCATGACAATAATTGTCGACGGTTTCATCATGACGAGTTGCATACTGGCAGCCTCGCAACTCCATCCAACGGTGCTCGACTATGCCATATTCGGACATCAGGGTGATGAATGCGGACATAAACTGATGCTTGAAGCCATGGGCGTAAAAGCATTGCTCCACCTCGACTTACGCCTCGGCGAAGGTTCCGGTGCTGTGTGTGCCTACCCGATCATCGAATCGGCCGTAAGAATGATCAACCACATGGATTCGTTTGGTTCGGTCAACGTCACAAAATACTTTTAGGATTACATGAACAGCCTGTTTTCTGCAATCATATTATTCACCCGATTGCCGTTGTGGCGATGGGTGGATATACCCCGGGAGAGCTACGACAGGGCTGTGGTCTACTGGCCGCTTGTCGGATGGCTCACAGGAGGATTATGCGCCTTGATTATTGTGCTTTGCCCTCCTTGTTGGGACATCAGCATAGTCGTGACGGTGGCTCTGCTCGCTCGTGTATTGCTCACCGGCGCGCTTCATGAGGACGGCCTGGCAGACTTCTGTGACGGTTTCGGAGGTGGTCATGACAAAGACCGCATACTTGCCATAATGAAAGACTCTCACATAGGCACCTATGGAGTGATTGGCCTGATACTCTATTACATGTTGGCCGTACGGGCTTTGTCGGCAATGCCGGCCTGGGTGGCCGGACTCGCAATATTAGCCTGCGACCCGTTTGCCAAACTATGTGCGTCCCAGCTCACCAACATTCTCTCCTACGCGCGGCCTGAAGGTGCTAAAAACAGGATTTCATATACACGCATGAATGCCGCACAGATAGCACTGCAGCTTGTGACAGGAAGTGCACCTCTGTTTTATCTGATATATAAGACCGGGCCATTGTTCGGACTCGCGGCAATAGCACCGATAGCCGTGTGCGCGTCACTGATGCTACTAATGCGCAGACGCATAGGCGGATATACCGGCGACTGCTGCGGGGCCACATTTCTGATATGCGAACTGTCGATGCTCCTCGCAGTCGACATAATCTGGTGGAGCGCACCATGAGACTCGTATTCATACGCCACACCTCGGTGGCCGTGGAGCGCGGTGTCTGCTACGGGCAATCCGACGTCCCGGTAGCCGAGACTTTTGAGACGGAGGCCGAAGCCGTAAAGATGCGTCTTGATGCATACCGATTTGACCGTGTATATTCAAGCCCGCTGTCACGCTGCATGAAGTTGGCGGCTTATTGCGGTTACAATAATCCAATTACGGATTCACGGTTGCTGGAAATGAATTTTGGCGAATGGGAAATGAAGAGATTTGACGAAATTACCGATCCAAGACTCCGTCTGTGGTATGATGACTATCTCAATGTTCAAGCCACCGGGGGTGAATCAGCCATGGAACAACGGGCTCGGCTGGAGGATTTTATCGCCGACCTGAGTGCCACATGCGACAGCGATGAGACTATCGCCATATTCTGCCACGGCGGCATAATAATACACGCCATGGCAATCCTTGGCCGGTTAGACTACACCGAGGCGTTCAGACACCAGCCGGGCTACGGTGCTATATCAGAATGGCACATCTGACAATCGCCGCAAGAGCGACCGCCATAAACTCGGCCACCCGATTGATGCGCGTGGCGACACGCATATCTTCACTTGTGAGCAGACGTTCGTTTGAGCCGATATACGGCTTATAGACAGTCTCGCCGAAATAGTCATGCGGACCGCCGAAACGGCAGTCAAGCACCCCGGCGAGAGCGGCCTCGGGATAACCGCTGTTAGGGCTGGCGTGTCGTGGCCCAAAGCATCTCACAAAACCAATCAGCCCCGGACGACCGGCCGCTATCACCATGAGCAGGGCCGTGATACGCGCAGGCAGCCAATTGGCCGCATCATCAATTCTCGCGGCCACCGTGCCAAACATTCGGTAACGCTCCGACCTATAGCCGATCATCGAATCAAGCGTATTGACCATTTTATAAGCCAGCATGCCGGGCACGCCCAACAGTGCATACCAGAAAAGCGGGGCTATCACGCCATCGCTCAGATTCTCGGCAAGCGTCTCAAGCGCGGCGGTGCGCACCTCATGGTCAGTAAGTGCGGCGGTGTCGCGACCCACTATCCTCGCCACCTGCCTGCGCCCTTCGTCAAGCGAACGGTCTGCGGCCTCAAACACCATCCTCACCTCCCTTATAAGGGTTGTGCCGGCAAGGCAGTAGAATATCAACACCGCCTCGACCATAATCCTTACCCACAGCCACGGTGAAAGCAGCCCGAGCAGCCACCACGACAATGTATAAGTTACGGCAATCAAGCCCACAGCTACCACTCCGCCCTTCAGTGTACGGTGCGATCCGTTGTTTAAATTATGTTCCAGGAAGGAGATCGCACGGCCAAAATACACTATCGGATGAGGCAGCCTCGCAGGATCGCCCCAAATAACGTCAAGCAACCAGCCGATGAGAAGCGGGAGCAGCAATATTACAATATCCATTTGGTTATAGCAGTTATGAGCATATCATTTTCGGCCGGAGACAATACCGCCACCCGGAAATGTCGCTCAGTAAGTCCATGAAAATTTGAAGCATCACGTATCAGCATACCATGCTTTGTAACAAGATATTCCTTGAGTGTGGCCGCCGTCCCACGCTCAAGACGGCAAAGCAACATATTACAGTCGGTCGGTTCTACATGTATTCCCATACCGACAAAAGCCTCCCCCACCCGCTCGGCCTCTCGGTGAAGCATCGAAGCATCAATCGGAAAATCTCCGATATGCCCAAGAAGATATTTCGCCCCTTCGATAGCCAACTGATTGACCGACCATGGCATACGCCTCGACTTAAATCGTGCCAGCAGCGATGGACACCCGACGGCATAACCTATACGGAGCCCCGGAATGGCAAAACGCTTCGTGAGCGAACCGAGCAGCACTAGATTGTGTCTCTCCACAGCCTCCCGATCGGTCACAACGGGGAGCAGAGTATAGTCGGCATAGGCTTGGTCGATAACAAACAATACGCGAGGATGTGAGTCGACAAACGACAACAGTCGGGCCTTGTCGGTAACACGGCCGGTAGGATTGTTGGGATTACACATCCACACAACCTCAACATCATCAGACACATCGTCAAGGCTGAATACATATTTCAGCCGATGGGAATACATCATACACGCATCGGCATATTCGCTGAATGTCGGAGCTATCACAGCCGATTGCCGGCCGGCAAGCTCACACGCCATGATATAGATTGCCTCGGTAGCCCCATTGGTCACCATCACGGCCTCCGGCCCGACCTCTTTGAGTGATGCCAATGCGGCCTCGACCGAGACCGGGACCGGCTCGGGATAACTGCGTATACAATCAGCGACATTGCATAGATGAGCCGTCAGGCCGCTATGGTCAAATCCGCCATAAACGTTAGTGCTGAAATTATACTTTATATCGCATCCGTAACGGTATGCGTCATCACCATGCCCCTCTGTCATTTTCGGCTCATTATTTTGTATAACAATGGGATGTCGAGATACTCCCTGAGCCACGCCGCCAAGGCATCATACTGTTGCTCCTTATAGGCCGCATAGTCGACGGCCACAGTCTCGGCCTTGTCAACATAAGGCCGAAGAAGATAATCCACCACAACCCGGTTGTCAAGAATACCATGTATATATGAACCGAAACACCGCTCGTCGGCCTGACAGCCATCCGGCAAGCCGCCTTCAATGACATTGAGCGGAGAGGCTCCGTCAGCAAGCGTGGTACGTCCCATGTGTATCTCGTAACCCGAACAACACTCCGAACGGTCGAGAAAGCGAAATTTCACCTGACGCGTCACCTTGCTGTCGGTCAGCACCGTGCGCACAGGCAGCAGTCCGAGTCCTGGCTGTAAAGTTATGTCACCCTCCACGCCATCCGGATCACACACTTCAAGCCCCATCATCTGATACCCTCCGCATATACCCACTATGGTCTTTCCTTCGCGTCGACATTCGGCTATTGCCGAGGCCAGTCCGCGACGGCGCAGATAATGCAGGTCCGAGAGCGTAGCCTTGCTGCCCGGAAGAATAATAATGTCAGCCTCACGAAGCTCTGAGGGATCGGCTGTATAATAGAGATTGACTCTCGGGTCGAGTTCGAGTGAGTCAAAATCGGTAAAGTTGGAGATATGCGGCACAAGCACCACGGCAACATTCACCTTGCCGTCCGCCACCGATGAGCATTTTGCCGCAAGAGCCACAGAATCCTCTTCCTCGACATGTATATGTGATGCGAAAGGCACAACTCCAAGCACAGGCACACCACATATCTCCTCCATCATCCGGCGGCCGGACTCAAACAGGCGCATGTCTCCGCGAAATTTGTTGACAATAATCCCCTTGATGCGCCGGCGGTCAGACTCATCCTGAAGCATTATCGAGCCATAGGCACTCGCAAATACTCCTCCGCGGTCGATGTCAGCCACAAGGATGACATCCGCATCGGCATATCGGGCCATCGACATATTCACAATATCACTCTCGCGCAGATTGATTTCAGCAATACTTCCCGCCCCTTCCATCACTATCGGATTATAGTCGGCCGAAAGCCTGTCAAAAGCATCTCTGACAACTTTACGCAACTCATCACGACCCTCCTTGCGAAAATATTCACAGGCATCGCGGTTGCCCACAGGTCGACCGTTGACCACAACCTGCGAAGTATTTTGCCCCGACGGCTTAAGCAATATCGGATTCATATCGGTGTGACACCTTATACCGGCAGCTTCGGCCTGCACCGCCTGTGCACGCCCAATCTCATAGCCCTCGGGGGTGACATAAGAATTGAGAGCCATATTCTGAGCCTTGAAAGGAGCCGGATGATAGCCATCTTGCATGAATATACGGCAAAGGCCTGTGGCAATAAGACTTTTGCCAACATCACTGCCGGTCCCGGCAAGCATTATAGGTGAAAGTTTTTCCATTATAGCGCGACGTTTATAGGCAAACGACGATAATATATTACACTTGATTTTATCAGTATAACGTTTTTTTACATGTACAAAGTTAACACTTTTTTCTCACAAACCTTTCCCAATCTATCCCGCCCGACGCACCACAACAGCCAATATCCTGATTTACAAGCCACATAAGCAAAATCACCCTCTCAAAGCCCACATCATATTTGTTAACAATGGTTAAACAAGCTGCAATTATTTGGCAGTTTAAAATAAACTCCCTACCTTTGCAACGCAAAAGAGGAAACGACCTAAGCAACACTCCTCTCAACGCAGAGAACATTAAAAAAATATCGAGTCTAACATTTGATAGACAAGCGATAGACAATCGCGAAAATAGCTCAGTTGGTAGAGCACAACCTTGCCAAGGTTGGGGTCGCGGGTTCGAGTCCCGTTTTTCGCTCAAAACCCTCGCATTCTCCCAACAGGAGATGCATCATCCAAATGTCCGGGTGGTGGAATTGGTAGACACGCTACTTTGAGGGGGTAGTGGCCGAAAGGCTGTGTGAGTTCGAATCTCATCTCGGACACTGTAAAAATCCGCAAGTGATTGATTTAAATCCTTGCGGATTTTTCCTTTTTTATTTTGTTCCCCCTTGCCCCATTCTTCCTGACATAAGCGTCCGCAGGCATCCGCAACCGCACAGACCCCACGCATGCCACTCTATATCGGGTCAGCGGATTTTTCCGGTGGAGCGAGCATGGGCGCATTGTGTCAAGGGATAATTAATACCCCCCCAAATTCTGCCTGACATACGCGTCCGTAGCATCCCATGCATGTCACTCTATATCCCGCAAGGGCGTCCGTAGGACGCAGATTTGATATTAACTGGGTACACCGAAGCGCAGCGGAGGTGTGCCCGGTTACTATATAATCTGCGTCCTACGGACGCCCTTGCGGGATATAGAGTGGTATACATGGGATGCCTGGGGACGTGTATGTCAGGCAGAATTGGGGCGGGTATTGATCTGTGATGCACCGTAACTTCGGCTTGGTCCTGTTCGGGTCAAGCCGAAATGGCGGTGCATATGTTAAATTTGGCAGTTAGAAGTGTTAAATTTTTAGGCGTAGAGTTTGACCAGTCGGAATATGAAGAAGTCTCGGTCC
>NZ_CAJTCF010000087.1:0-15563 GCF_910574735.1 Duncaniella muricolitica
CTCCTTCCTGTATGTCTGCATCTGCCGATGCCGCGAACTTCTCGGCGTTGCTGCGCCATTTTATACGCCAGCGTGCTGAGCGTGAACGTATTGTTGAGCCGTCTATGAACAGGTCTTTGGCCAGCTCTATTTCTCCTCGCTCTACCAATATCAACACCAGACGCGAGAATATAACCTTAATATATGGCATGCACCGTGTCTTGAAACGGCTGATTGTCGTATGGTCAGGAAACTGATATGATGAAAGCCATATAAGATGCGCATCACGCTGCATGGCCGCCTCAAGTGCTCGTGTGGAATATATGTTGTTCATGTAGCCGAAGAGCACAACCTTAAGCAGCATTGCCGGATGATATGGTGGCTGACCGTCGGAGGCTTTTGAATAACTGTCATGAATCTCTTTCAGATCCATCAGGTCGACTATATCCGAAATCAGCCTTGCAGGAGCATCCGCTGGGATAAAATCACCCAAATTGGGCGGAAAGAGCAGATTATCGTTGGGTATGTAAGACTTATACATTAACTTTGTATTCAATAGTTTTGAATACCATAAAGTTACAAAACTTTATGGACATAAAAAAGCCTCAGCTTGTGAAAGTTGAGGCTTTTGCTGTTTTTTTGAGGAATAGTTCTGCAACACCCTCGTTGGTGCATGGAGATTGCTGGCACAAATATGTTATTTTTGGAATAATGTAACCATCTCGGTCAGTCGGCGTTGGTGGAGCTGTTTATGGAATTTGCCTCTATAATGGCAGTGGGCTGTGTAAGACTTGAAGATGTCGCGGTTGCCGGATTTAAGTTTTTTCAGCACGGTGGATTTATTCACCACTCCGGGGCCGCAGTTGTAGGCTAACACGCCTAACAACAGAGCGTCTTTGCCGTATGCCTTGTAAAGCGACACGAATTTTCGGAGGTCTTTACGCAACAGGGCGTCAGCTTGTTTCTCGGTGAGCTGCACACCTCGCCGGTATGGTTCTCCCGGCAACACTCTATGACCATATCCGACATAGGGATAATCCTTTGGGCGGTGGAGCGTTTCGTATTTCTTTATGATAATCACAGCTCTCTCGAATGGCGGCAGATCCATTATGTTTATCTTCCGCCCGGCGGCGTTGCCCACCATGACGGTGAGCAACGCGAGAAACATCAGCAGGATTTTCTTCATCGGATAGCCGGATTTACGGGTGTCACAATCGGGCTGACAATCTTGCTACTGTCATCGTCGCCGCTGTCTTTGCTGTTGAACTCAAAGGTCTGTTCCCACGGGGTTGAACCAAAGTTATCTTCCACGACCACGAGGAATTTGTGGGCTTCGTTACTTTTGGCGGTGTAATTCAGTCTGAACGTTTTACTTTCAAGAAGCACACGGTCGTTGTTGACCAGCACCGGGCCGTCAACGAGTTTGAGCGAGCCTTCTCCGTCATACTGGAAGTAGCGGATTGTGTAGAGGGTGTTGGCATAGTTGCCTTCGGGCTTTATCTCGAAGCGCAGTTCGACGGTCTGCCCTTTGGCGATCTTGTCAGCGTATGGCATCACCTCCACTGTGAAAGGATAGGACTGCTGCACATCGAGGTCGTCGGAGCAGGATGTGAGGCTGCATACGGCAGCGATTACAAGGGAGAGAATGGCGATAACGCCGAAAGATTTTTTATTTGTCTTTTTCATTTTTGTGTCTGTTTAGAATTTTAGTTTTGTAGATTTCTTAGGGTTGAGCGATTGTAGGTAATCGTTCAGATCCTTGTGGTCGGGATATAGCGCGGATTTGTCGCTTACCCTGTCGCCGAACTCGCGGCGCAGTCTGGCGACTGCGGCACGCCCGGCGGTATCGTTGTCGAGATAGCACAGAATCAGCGGATAACCGGCGAGTGCCGGGATTGCTTTGCCGACATTCGCCACGGAGTTAAGCACAACACTGTCGTTGCCGTCATTGAGGCCGAGGCGTTCCGCCGAAAGAAAGTCGATGAAGCCCTCGAACACGTTGCATCCGGCGTTGCCGTTGGCAATATGGGTGATATGCTTTGGCGGATAACTACCTTTGAAGAAGGCGTTTCGCAGTTCATAGCCGTGTGCGCTGTTCTCAAAACCGATGGCATAATAGTTTTTGCCATGCAACGTGTAATTCACCTGCACACAATATCGTTGTGCTATGTCGGCAGGTATGCCACGGTTTGCGAGGTAACACAGTAATGCCGGCGATACCAATTTGGAGATTTTCACGTCCTCAAAGGTCGGCTGCTCAATGAATGGCTCCGGCTTGTATTGTCGTGATACCGGCATCTGCATCTTTTCTGCGATGTACTCTGCCTGTCTGATGAAGTCAGTGGAGTTACACATTTCTCCGGCAAGAGTGAAGATGTCGCCTCCGGCACCCCTACCAAAATCGAACCATACATTTTTCCGAGGATTGACATGAAACGATGGTTTTCTCTCGTTGCGGTACGGGGCATAGAACCACAGACCTTTGCTGTCGCGCCCCGTCGGCTCGTAGCCAAGGTGGTGCAGAAAATCCACGAGGGATATTCCCTTGATAGCATCTATATCCATAGGCTAAAACCGCATTTTGCGTTTGGGTTTGGGTGGCTGTTGCTTAGGCTGTTCCGGTCTGCTGATGGGCGTAGCCGTCACATCACTCTCGGCTTCATCGCCGTTGACGGTCACTTCGTAAGTCTTGAACTCCTTAAAATCCTTCATCTGTGTGGCGATATAGAGGTTCAACTCGGAGCGGTTGCAGCTCCCGGTCAGCTCGTAAGCGAGATCATAAATGCCGCCATAGTATTTTTCGGGTTCTTTGCTGTCATACCAGCCATTCTTTTCGGTGTCCACCACCATAGTAGCGTTGCCACCGACAGAATACGGAGCGTTGTATATCAGAAGGTTGCCATCCTTTTTTATCGGCTCATAGCCGATCGCCTTCATAAAATCCTCCAATGGAAGATTATTTATATCGAGGTCTATCACAATCAATCCCATGGGTTTATTCGATTATAAATTTGACACCGACACCATACTGGGTGTGAAAAATCTGCACATCGCTACCGAAGGTGAATCGTTCCTTGATATTTGCGGTCAGAGCAATTTTGTCTGACAGGTAGAAATCCGCAGAGAGCGTGAGCGCACCGCCATATATAAAGTTGTCGCCGTCATGGAGCGTCGAGCCGTCGGAAAGTATATGCTTGCCCCAATTCACTGTTTCGTAACCACCGAGAGCTGACACTCCGCCATAGAGGTGGAAAGTCTGCGAGTAGTCGCTCAACAGATGGAGATTATATCCGACCTCACCTGTAAACTGCGCCACCGGAATACGACCTTTCTCGCCGTAGGGCTTGTAGGTCTGGAGATACTCTCCGCCGAAGCTCCAAGTATTGGCATTACCCTTATAGACGGAGTAGAATACTCCGAGAGAATAGCCGCAGTTGCGTGAGTTGCCGGTATAAAAACCGTCTGCCATATCAGCCTTGATTTCTACGGCAGACATTCCGGGGAGGCATCGCTGGGCCATTGCCCGCCCTCCGAAGAGGGTGAGCATGGCAGCGATTATCATTATCGCTTTTCTCATGGTTACTGTATGCTTAATTCGTCAATTATGTTGGCTCTCACAATATCCTCGTTCTCAACCACGAAAGACTGGTGTCTGCCGCCTTCCTTTTCGGCAATCTCAATAACGAGCTGCTTGTCGTCGGGGATAGTGAATTTTTCCAGAGCGAAGACTGTTCTTTCGGAGGATTTTCCATGTACCACCGTCACATAGTTCTGGGCGCGGAGCGGTTCGAGTACCTGCTCCTGCATCGCGGTACGTTTGATAATCTTCTTATCCACAATCTTGAAGCTGACATAATCGACATCGAAAGGAATGTTGGAGGTGTTTTTCAGTTCGGTGTGGAAGTATAGAAGCCCGTTGTTGGCATAGATGGATTTCAGAAGGAACTGCACCCCGAAACGCTTTGAGCCGATATGCTTTATCTCGCGCTTGTTTTGCTTGTAGATTGACTTCATAATCAACTTGACAAGCATCGGTGACTCGCTACCTAACTTTTCGAGGTAGATTTCCTGCGCATTATTCGGGCGGTTCACCGCCTCGCCATCATGTAGAAAATCGGTCATCTCGATATTGAGCAACAGCGGCTCTTTGGCGAATTTCACGTTGAAAGTGAAAAAACAGCCGTCCTCGGTGATTACCGACAGGTTTGTTTCCTTCTTGAACGACTTGAAGGCGGACTTGACACGCAGCACATTCTTCGCACCGTCGGCTAATCCGGCGACAAGATTCTCGTTACCCAAGTCGCAATAGACTATTTCCGAGGGAAATATGATGTGCGTAGTTTTCTCATAGCACACTTCGAGAGCGTGAGGCGGTATCATCCGGTCGAAGCCTACCTTACGGGTCAGACCATCGAACTTGTCACCGTCGGTATAGTTCTCGCCATACACGTTGATGTCGTGTTCAGCTACCTGAGTGGCAACCTGTTCCGTGCCAGACGGTACGTTATTATCGGTGTTTTTAACCGATTTTGTTCCGGCAAAAGCCGGAGTCGCCATTGCTATAACGGCAATAAGCGAAAGTAGAAAGAGTTTGTAATTCATTGAATTGTGGATTTAATGGTGAATAATCATATATCTTCCGGCTGGTGGAGCATCACACGGTAGCCGGCTTTGAGGTGGACTTTGACGGTTCGCAGTTTCTTGGTGAGATACTGGCTGACACCGTTTATCAGCCCTCGACCCACATCTGATGCTATCTGCGCCCCGGTATTTGTGGAAATGTTTATCGAGCTTCCCATTGTACTGCCCATATTGGCACCGATTTCATGCAGTGCGTCACTTTCCATTGACTGCGGGATATTGATACCCTCCTGACCGTCGGAGTCATATACCTGCAACTCCACATCGTAAATTGAGCCTTCGCACTCTATGGAGTAAATCTCAATCTCCAGCCTTTCGCCCTGCACTCTTGCAGAGCCGACAACGGTGGTGTTACGCGGTATCAGGCGGTTGCCGACCCACATCGGTTCGGTAGTACGGAGTTTTACACTCTCGCCGTCAACTACACTCTGGTTACCGGCCACCACAGCGGCGATGGTATTCTTGGCTACCGCCCTCATTGTACCCACCGAGGTGTTGAAGCCTCTGACAGTTGATGTCTGACCGAGCGAGGATACCACATTCCTGTTTACCTGCGCCACCGGCTGCACATCCCGTTTGCCTTTTTCTTCGACGGGTTGTGGCGGCGCATAATTGCCACCGTTACCCATATACTGCGCCGCCAACTGGTAGGAACGTTCCATCAGCTCCATTTCATCAGGCTGTGCCGCCTGTTGCTGTGCCAGAGCGTTCTGCGCCTCCAGCTCTGCGATACGCTCATTTAGAGCCTCCATTTCAACATTATCGGCGGAAGTATCCTCCACAAAAAAGTCATTGAGCGACGCTTGAACCTCCTTATACGCCTGCGCGGAGTTCTCAACGGCGGACTGATGCTCAACGGTATCGGTTGTAAGGGCGGTAAGGGTATCAAGCGCGACCACCGCACGCTCCTGTGCCTCCTTCTCTTTGGCGGCATCGGCGGCAGCATATTCCTCCGCTTTGGTTTTTATACCGTCGTTCTCACCCTCAGGTATTTCGGTATTGAAGGCATTGCCGACCTTGCTGTCATTCTTGTTGAGGCTTGTGTACAGCAGCCACAGTATCACTATGCCGCACACGACAGCCGCCGGGAACACGACTAAGTATTTCATCATCTTCTGCCGTTCAGCCTGCGATTTGGGCTGGAAGAAGCCGTTAATCTTCGCTTTCCACTCCTGTATCGTCATAGTCTGGAAGATTTTGAAGTTCATGAACGGAAGATTTGGAAACGATGTCAATCGGCATTATATGCTTGATCTCCACTGTTTTTTGCGCTTTGCCCAAACCTATCCTGTAACAGGCATGACCGAACACGAAGAAGGCGGTAAGCACAAACACGGTCAGCATCAGCGACACGACAGTAAGCCGTTGTTTCGGGGGAATTGACTCGCACGCTCCTTTCAGGCGCGTTGTGAGCCTCCCTTTCGGGGTACGCCACATATTGTTATATATGGCGGAGAATATTGATTTAATCTTTGTCATAATTGAATTATCGTTTTACGGTTGCAATATCCTTGTTCTCAAGTATTGTGAAGCCCTCGATAATGAAGCCGTTGGGGTTGTCATCCGAGCGTGAGGCGTTGGAGAGGCGGCACTGCGTCACCAGTGTGCGCTCTGTCACATTGCTTTCGCGGATGATCATTTGCCGGGCATAGGTTTTAGCGATGTACGGATAGTTGTTGAAATCGCACACCACACTGTCCACTTGCAGCACTTGGTTGATGTTGCCAGCTATGATACGGTTGTAGTAGCCCTTCTCCGAGAAATCCGTGTAGTAGTTGTATGCCGACTTGTCCGACAGGATAAGGGCGCGGTTGATGTTATGCTCGATTGCCGACTTATCGGGCGACAGAGTGAAGAACAGTTCATGGAAGCGTCGCACGTGTTCACGGGCTTCCGCCGGGCGGTTCTGTTCCATGTCCTGCGACAAGGCGAGCATAAGGCTCTTGCCGTTGTCAAGAACATAGATTTTTTCCCTCTGCCTTTCGGCAAAATTGAACACGCAGATCAGAGCCACCGACACCACCACGGCACACATCGCCACAAACACAATACCGAACAGCCGTATCTGGCGGAACGAGGTTTCGATGTTTTTAAGTGATTTGAATTGCATTTGAATGTCGTTTGAATATTATTTAAGCAATTTGCCTGCGTTGCCCGCGACATTTCCGGCGACTGCACCTCCGACACTTGCCGCACCTGAACCGACCTGCATCGCGGTGGTGTTGACAGCACGGTTATAGTTTCCGGCACCTCCGGCTTGTATTATCCAGCCTGCCACAGTGGGAATCGTGAAGTATCCGATAATGCCGATTATCATAAAAATGACATAGCAAGTATTTGAGCTGTCGAGGTTTGCATTGGGGTTGTTTGTCAGTTCCGAAATGTCGTTCTGCAACATCAGCACCTGTATTTTCGCAAGGATTGTCGAAAACAGGTCAGCCACCGGTAGCCACAGATAAGTCTGGATATATCGTTGTATCCATTGGGTCAGCGTTGACTGGAAGCCATCCCACACGGAGAGGGCGAATGCGACCGGGCCGAGGATTGAAAGCACTATCAGGAAGAATGTCCTGATTGTGTCGATTGTGAGCGATGCAGCCTGAAAGAGCATTTCCAGCAGTTCACGAAAGAAATTCTGGATTGCCTTTTTCACCTTATACATTCCGCGCTCGATATACATTCCGGCGGCTGTTCCTATTTCGGTCACACCTAACTCGTCTATCTGCCGGTCAAACTCGGCATCATCCACAAGGTAGGCAGTTGAAGGGTCATTCATCATCGCCTCGTATTCCAGCCGGTCTTTCTCCTCGCGGTATTTCTGCATATCGAGCGTCTGCCCTTCAAGCATTGAGGCTGTGCCTTGTACAATCGGTGACATCACCGAGTTGATGGTGCCGAGTACCACCGACGGGAAAAACATTATACAGAAGCCTATCACAAACGGACGGAGCAGCGGGAATACATCAATCGGCTCTGCGGCGGCAAGCGACCGCCATATACGATAGGCAACGAAGAACAACGCGCCTAATCCGGCTATCGCCTGAGCCACACCCGCCATATCCTCGCAGAGAGGCATCATTTCGTCATAGAGCGAGCGCAGGATTGTGTGCAGGTTGTTGAAATCTATTGATAACGCTATCATATTTTTTAATTATGATTATTACAATTACCAGTATTTTTCAGAGCCGTCGCCATAGAGAGCCACCACACGCTGGGTATCAGCCTTCTTTTTGGCACGCAGATATGATACGCTGATATTCTTATTTGTGTAGTAGGCGGTAAGGTTCTTCAGCCTTTTCATCTCCTTGTAGCAGTCATCGACCACATCCATACGGTCTTTGTCGGTCATACTCAGCGTAGTGATATTGACTACCTGCTTCAAGTCGCCGAGTACGCCGTTGGCTTCTTCGAGGATACGGGTGTAGCCGGAGGCGATTGCCGAGAGTTCAGCCGATGTTAAGTTCGGATCGGTCAGCATCTTCTGGAAATTATTGACGTAATAGCCGGAGATGTTGCCAAGCATCAGGATTGTCTGCTGCACCTTTCGAGCGTCGCGTACAAGGTTGTTGACCGATTGCAGTGCGTCGTAATACTTCTTCGCCTGCTGGTAAATTTTTACGGTTTCCTGAAAATTTTTGACCATGTGCGTAGCCGTCTGCGACTCCTGAACGAGTGATTTAGAGTTGTTTACGATGGACTGGGCGATGTTTGACGGGTCTATGACCGTCCATTGGGCGGAAGCCCTGCCCGTGCCTAACATCAGGCACAGGGCAATAAGAGGGATTAAAAACTTGAGTTGCTTCATTTGATTGCGGATTAAAAGTGGTGGATTTATCGTATTCTGTGAGCCATGCCGACGATTGTACGGGCTATGACTGCCAATAGATGAAGGGTGACTGTCAGGAGGAGGACGAGGCAGACGAGTATTCCTGACATGATACCAGAAAATATTGATTTCACTTTCATACATTATTTCTCTCTCCTTTCGTTGGCTAACTGTTTGATTGCGGCTTCGATGTCACCTCCGAGCTGACGGGCGCGGTCAAGGACTTGAATTTTCTCCGTTTCCTCGGTGGTGTAACACAGGTATTCTTCCGGTGATACCTCCGTGGCATATACGGCGGACTGCGTTCCGCCCAGCCCGATCCATACCTCTTTGTAGAGCCGGTTGGGGCTGTTTGCCATATTGATACTGAGTATCTGCGCCTTTTCCTTGTCGGTCAGACCGAGCAGCTCCTGTATCTGGTCAAAGCGGTTCATATATTTCCGCTGATCCAGAAGTATCTTACAGTCGGAGTTGTTGATGATTGTTTCCTTGACAATCGGTGACGAGATAATATCGTCAACCTCCTGAGTGACAACCACAGCCTCACCGAAATATTTGCGCACTGTCTTGAACATATAGCGCATATACTCAGCCATATTCGCCGTTGAGAGAGCCTTCCAAGCCTCCTCGCATATAAGGAGTTTTCGCACACCTTTCAACCGGCGCATCTTGTTGATGAAGGCTTCCATGATGATGATTGTCACCACCGGGAACAGGTCTTTGTTGTCGCGTATGGCGTCTATCTCGAACACGACAAAACGCTTGTTCAGCAGGTCAATATTCTCTTTGGAGTTCAGCAGGAAGTCAAACCGGCCGCCGTGATAATACTGTCGCAGAGTAGTCAGGAAGTTGTCAATGTCGAAATCCTGTTTGTAGATGGGAATAGGACGCTGTGCCATTTCAGCGCGGTAATCGTCGCGCATAAACTCAAAAAAAGCGTCGAAGCATGGCACTATATTCTTATCCTTAGCCATTTTTTCAAGGAACATCGACAACGCCGAGCCAAGCTCACCGGATTCGGTCTTTGTCACGCGGTCATCCTCCGACTTCCACAGCGTCAGCAGCAGGGTCTTGATCGAGTCTTTCTTCTCCACATCGAACACCCCGTCATCTGTGAAAAACGGATTGAAAGAAATCGGCTTTTCCTCGGTGTAGGTATAATAGATACCGTCCTCGCCGTGCGTCTTGTTATGGATCAGATTGCACAGTCCTTCGTATGAATTGCCGGTGTCAATCAGGAGGATATGCGCGCCCTGCTCATAATATTGGCGCACCAGATGGTTGGTGAAGAAAGACTTTCCGCTACCCGACGGGCCCAGTATGAACTTGTTGCGGTTAGTGGTGATGCCGCGTTTCATAGGCTCGTCGGATATATCCAGATGGATAGGTTTCCCGGTCAGTCTATCGACCATCTTTATTCCGAATGGCGAGAGAGAAGAGCGGTAGTTTGTTTCAGCGGTGAAGAAACAAACAGCGGGTTCTATGAAAGTGTAAAAACTCTCCTCGGCAGGAAAATCAGCCTCGTTTCCGGGCATCGCCGACCAGAACAGTGTCGGGCAGTCGATGGTGTTGTGTCGGGGCATACACCCCATTGTGGCGAGCTGACTTCCGACATCGTTCTTAATTCTGCGCAGTTCCTCTGCATCGTCGCTCCACGCCATTATATTGCAGTGGCAGCGCACAGAGGTAAGACCATAACTGTGAGCCTCGTTCAGATAGCGGTCTATCCACTCTTTGTTTATGGCATTGCTTCGGCTATACCTTGAAAGACTGTTCATATTTCGGGCTGTCTTCTCGAACTTCGCCAGATTCTCGTCATGGTCGTCAATCAGTATATACTGGTTGTAGATATGGTTGCACGGCAGAAGCAGACCCACGGGAGAGGCGAAGCTCAATCTGCAATCCGAGCGGTCAGTCGATAACCGCTCATAACGGTTATCAGTGCTGACCTTTCCGGGCAGATCATCAGTATCTGAAAGTGTATGCAGGCATAGCATCTTGTCGCCGATACGCATTTCTTTCGGTGACAGGTCGATATCCTCCAGACAGTTGACATTACCCATCGACAGCGACAGATACTTTTCTATGATACCGGAAGTTGTGTCTGTACCGATTATCTCATCGTCACCCATTCGGCGCAGCGTTATATAGCCGGTGTCGTTGATAATGCGCTCGAACTGCCCGACAGCTTCCATGAAGCCCACAATCATCTCGTGATTGAGTTCCTTCGGAGTGATACGCCCACGGCAGAGAGTGGAGAAATTGGATTGCTGGCGCATACGCTCCTTTGTGGTCTTTGTCAGGAACAGGTAGCACTTGTGCGCCAGATACGGACGCTCGTTGAAGTGACGTTCAAAACTTCGGTCAAGGAATGATAGGTCATCTTTCTGTAATTCCGGTTTATAGTTCTCAGACACGAACCAGTCCTGCTTGTGCGCCACCGAATAATGCGGCAATACTTTAATAGCCTTGCACCATGCGGTGTGCATGGCTTCGTATTCCTGCGATGTTATGGTGAATAGTTCCGGGAGGCTGACCTCGAAGGCCACCGTTATATCGGCGTCCTTCGAGATGATGCAGCCATGTTCCACGGCGAGCAACGGCAGTTTGCTTTCCAACGTTGTGGCTTTCAGTGTATTTCTCATTTACGACCTCCCTTCATTATATTGCGCACACGCTGACGGTTGATGATATAGCGGGGGCGGTACTTCACCGATGTGAGTTTCATAAGCCCGTACTGTCCGTACTTGCCGTTGAGCCGGAAGGTGTACCATACCAGAGCCGACGCGCTCACGGCACCGAAGCCTATGCACAGACCCTGCTGTACACCGCACATATAGAGTATCACGAACAGAATGAAATCGGTTATCAGACCTCCGGCGAAGATGAACAGGTACTGAGCTTTCAGCCCCTTGTATTCCACCGTCCTGCCTATGCCCTTGTTGATAGAATATTCCATTGGCGTGGCAGGTTTAGAGGAAGAACGAGCGCAGGATTGTGGCGGCTACCACGAGGAATATACAGGCACCGAACCATGAGGCGGCAGTCTTCGATGTGTCCGGATCGCCGGAGCTGAACTTGCCATAGACCTTGACACCGCCGATAAGACCTACCACCGCGCCGATGGCATAGATCAGTTTCGTTGCCGGGTCGAAATAGGAGGTCATCATCGAGGTTGCCTCGTTGATACCCGCCAGACCGTTGCCGGCTGCGTAGAGGTTGGCTGCACACAGAAGGAGCGTGAGCATCATCGCCATAGGGCGACGCATACCGGGAGCGTTCATAAACGCCACGATACTGTCATAGAGTTTTTTGAGGGATTTTGTCATAAATTTTATTTTTAGGATGGATTGTGGATTTGGATAGTGGTGGGTCAGTGGAGGATGTTGAAGTCGATTGCGTCAATGTCGGTGGTGTCGATGTCGGCATGGAACACGATTTTCTTTCTCGGCTTCGTTTCTTCCGCTTTTTCGGGCGGAGCGTCATGTTCCTCAGGAATTTCGGGGAGCTGGCACTCGATCATAAGTATGCGCTTGCGCACCAACGGATCGAGCTTGATTTTCTCGATAATCTGTGTGCCTTGTATGTCGGGCAGCACACGGCGGGCGGTTTCCTTGTCGTCGGGATTGTCGGAATTACCCTTCAGAACATTTACCGCTGTACTGATTTCGTTGAAATCACTGCCTCCGGCTCTGGGTTCCTCCGACGGGATTTCATCGCCTGTCAGTTCGCTTGCGGAGTGTGTGGCAAAAACTTCATCGAGTTTCTCCACCGGGATTTGCGCCGAGGGCTTTTCCTCCGGTTCATCGGGAAAACCGGCATCCGAGGGTTTGCCGTACTCCTTGATGATAAGCGGTATAACCTCTTTGGCGACCTCTTTCGCAGCCTCGCGGAACACCTCCTTGAACTCGTTGATGTCAAAAGTGCTTTTGCCGACAATACTGTCATTTTCGGCTTCCGCCTCTGTGTCGGCAGCCTTAGCGGGTTCCGGCGATGGCGTTTCCTTTACCGGCTTTGCTGAGTCGGGCTTTGTCAGCACCCTGCGGATAAGCCACAGGTTACTCGCCAGCAGAGCGATTATAAGTGCCGTTTCCATCAGAACAGGTCTTTATGATTATGTTCATGGACACTGCGCATCACCGCATTGTTGCGGGCAATATGCTCAAGTATGATTTCCGAGGCATAGGAGCCGATTGACACTCCGGGTCTGTCAAGACCCTTTACCATGCGCGACAGGGCGGCATGAACTTCGGGATAGATATACACCTTCCTGTTGGACATCAAGATGTGCGGCGAGAGGAAACGCTCAATATAGCGTTCTTCCGCGCCATCGGGGATTTCAGCCACCTCGATAGTGGTGACTACTCGTGATTGGGATTTTTTCATGATTGTTGTGAATGTGTGGGGTTATAAAATAGGGTCGATAATATCTGCGAATTCCTCAAAATGCGCTGCAAGCACATTGTTGATATAGGCTTTGATGGAGCAGACCTTACCTTTCTTCTTGTGGAATAGTATCCGGCGTATCTTCCAGATAAATTCAGGATCGATTTCCGACACTTGGAATTTATCTTCCGGCCACATATAGCGCATATTGCGCACGAAGCGTTCCATGTACAGCCGTTCCCTTTCGGAATTTTTAGCCTGTACAGTGGTATTTCCGGGGCTTGCTCCGTCACCTTCGCCTGCCACCGGCTGTGGGTTAGCCTGTTCTTGCTGTTTGGACGCGCTTTTTCTTTTCAGCGATGACAGACCGGATGGCTCATCACGAAATGTCCTGATAAATTCCTCCGGGTCGATTTGCGGCTCATAAACCTTTGACATAGGCTCACTGATTTAATATGCCGAGCAGTTCATCGGCAAGTTCCGGAAGCCTTGTGCCTTTGAGCAGCGTTTTGTCGGGCGGAACAAGCGTAGAACGGAACACAGCGCGGTTAAGGGTCTTTGACCCCTCGCGGCGATACTTCTTGGTGTCGGGTATCTTGGTTTTCATGGTCTGAAGCCCGTATTCCTCAAACACAGCCTCATACTGGTCATAGAGGTCAGTCTTCTCGCGGGCGTCCACGAGGTTCCAGAGCATATACATCTGTTTGACCGATGTGCGCCCGGTCGTGAGCCACTCCTGTATTTTCAGGGCGAAGGCGAGCGAGCTTTCAAGTATTACCTTGTCGGCGGCGACTGGGACAATCACCATGTCCAGACAGTTGAGGATGGAAACAACTCCGGGATTGTTGACTGTGCCGGGAAGGTCGAAAAATACGATGTCTATCTCATCCTCGCAGTCATCGATAATCTCACGGACTTTGCGCATGGCATTCTCCGGCTGAGCCGACAAAACCGGATATGGAGCCAGCTTTGTCAGACGCATATTGTCGGAAAACATCTTTTTGAACACGGGGCTGCACTCTATCAGCTCCTTGTCACGTTCACGCATATCCTCGATGCTGTACTGGGGAAAGTCGCAGTCAACGACAAGGACTTTCAGCCCCCTGACATAGTAGAGGTAACTCGCCGCAAGAACGGTCAGAGTCGTTTTGCCCGCTCCACCTTTCTGGGTGGAGAAAGCGACAAATTTAGGATCTGTCATAAATAAAATTTGAAAATGGATGTAGTGGTGACTGCATAGCAGTGGCCGTCAGCGTCATTTCGACACGTCGCAGACCGGTCTTGTCTATACTCCGTGGGGGGAACAGGCAGCGGCATTTGCTATGCTTTTGAGTTGGGGTACGGCTATCTCCGTCGCTCATGGGCGACCTTCCTCCGCCGTCAGGAGGGCATCGGCTATGTAAGCCGGAAGGTGATAGTCATGTCAGTCATTTTCTTTTTTTAATTTTGGGTGTTGGATTTAGTGGCGGAACATTGTTCCTTTCTAACTATGGCCGCACGGCTATATGTCCGTATAACCAGAGATAGGTAGTTTGCTTCTAATATTCCTTGTCAAGAGGTTTGCCCGCTTTATTATAAGATACATACTTTGCCGTTCAGTAAGCAATCTCCGTACATCATAAATAAAATAGATTGTTCGGAAGGACATTGTATAAATACCTTTATTGCGGTCTTGCCAAGAGGCGAGGAATGTTATTGGCAGGTCAGCTTTCAATCTTGCAGTTCAGGAGGAAAGTTCATTATATAACAAGTAGGTTGACTTCCCTGAAGGCGAGCTTTCGAGCTAATCTCTACACAAAGAAACAAAATAAATTCCATTTTGTCAAGCCCTTAAAATTGCCAACTCATTGGCTCATAGAGGTTGAGGTATCGGATTTCCTCACTTTTCCCCGGATTTCCCGAAAACGGGGCTGAAATTTTAACATTTCGCCATGCGATTTTTTTACTCACGGCATCACCGGACTTTCCAGCGGTGCCCCCACGGCAATCCCTACCGTCATAAAGTTTCAAATTTTCTCTCTTGCAGTTAGGAATTGCACCGGATTTTTTGTAACTTTATGGAAGCATCGACGGGTGTATCTACACTCCGCAGGTATGGAACACCGTTTTTTCACCGCCAAATGGTATGACCGGCACCACAGGCACCGAAAATATGGATTTCATATTAGGAAGGATGTCCACATAGACATAGCAAGGTGTCCGAATAGTAACTATTCGGGTTTCGGGTAACTCCGGTTCCCACGAAACAACCTTGCAATGCAGGATATTCTCCAAAGTCGAATATCCCATGACTTGACCTGCGGTTTGTCTGTACACAGCGATGCACTCACCACAAAATCCATACATAATATGACTGAAAAACCGAAAACCGGGCGACCCTTGTCGCCCAACCGATGCACCCACTGCGTCATGGTGCGCTTCGATGATCTCGAATGGGATAGCCTGACCCGCATGATGGAGAAGGCTGATGAATCCGTAAAAGCCACGTTCATAAAAAAACTTATCTTCGGAAAGCCTTTCAAAGTGCTGACCACAGATAAGTCCCTTGCAGTATATTGCGCCAAACTCTCGGAGTTTTTCGCCCAGTACCGAACAATCGGGGTAAATTATGACCTCGTTGTGAAGCAATACTTCGGTTATTTTTTGAGAATTTGTTAACGGCTCCGAGGAGCCAAGTGTTTAATCCGTTAAAAATCTGATGTTTAGCATGAAAATTTAACACTAAAAATTT
>NZ_CAJTCF010000088.1:0-14684 GCF_910574735.1 Duncaniella muricolitica
AAAAAAAAAACAAATATGCAAGTAAAATAATGTTTATTTTCTTGATATTCAATAGCTTTTATGAGCGTCAAATGCGAAGTGATAATTGAACGTTAAGCTGCTATTGTTTCGTCATAATATGAGTACGGCATACCTACCTGAGTAGTTACCTCAAAAGTGCATATGCCCTGGCAATGGAACTGCGTCAGATTTTCAACGCCAAAATCACGCCGACAAAAGCCATGGGGCGGATGAACAAGTGGTATGAAAAGGTAATGGCATTGGGCAACAATAACTTCCGCTCTGTCATCAAGACATTCAAGAACCACGCACCGACCATCCTGAACTACTTCCGGCGACGTGCGACCAATGCCTCCGCCGAGGCTTTCAACTCTAAAGTCAAGATCTTCCGCTCGCAAATGCGCGGTGTCCGAGACCGCGATTTCTTCATCTTCCGACTGGTCAAACTGTACGCTTGAATATTTAACACTTCGTTCTACTCAATTTAACATATGCACTGAGAAATCTGCTTGGGCCAAAATAACCTCCACCCTACTTATAAATCGCATGTGGCAAAATGCCACATACTCCTGAATATAATACGAGAGTGCCTCAAACATTTGTGGCACTCTCGTATTTTTTTATCCATGAATATAGTCCGCATAAACTATGCAACGTTATCTTCAACTATTCGGCATCAAGAAGATAAAAGAATCAATGAGTTAAGCAGCTGATGCTTAACTCATTGATTCATGTTGTCTTACCTGGATTCGAACCAAGACAGGCAGAACCAAAAACTGCAGTGCTACCATTACACCATAAGACAATCCTTTTACTCAAGCCATAATAATGACGCTTTGCCCATGACGGATGAGGCATCTTAGCCTAAAGTGGTGCAAAGTTACGGAGTTTTGATGAATTATCCAAGAGATAAACGGCATTTTTTGCACGTCATCTCTTGGATAATCATTTATTGACATCTTTTTTCACACTTCCCAAAACTGTTAGCGGAGCGTGTGGCAGATGTGTGTATCAGTCAAGTTTATGGATTATGAGTCCCGAGCGGAGCTTGGGCTCAAACCATGTAGTCTTGGGCGGCATGATATTACCCGTGTCAGCTATGTCCATGAGCTGTTTCATGGACACGGGATAGAGAGCGAGGGCCACGGCCATTTCGCCTGAGTCGACACGACGCTTGAGTTCGCCGAGACCGCGTATACCTCCGACAAAGTCGATGCGCTTGTCGGAACGGAGGTCGGTAATGCCGAGAATATCGCGGAGTATGAGGTCGCTCGAGATGGTTACATCGAGGATACCTATCGGGTCGCTGTCGTCGTAGGTGCCGGGGCGGGCTGTGAGTGAATACCAGCGACCGCCAAGATAGAGCGAGAAGTTATGAAGAGCCTGCGGACGGTATTCATCGGTGCCCTTATCCTCGACTGTGAAGTTTTCAGCGAGGCGTGTGAGCAGTTGCTCGGGCGAGAGGCCGTTGAGGTCACGCACCACACGATTGTAGTCGATGATGTTGAGATGAGAAGCCGGGAAAGCTACGGCGAGGAAGTAGTTGTATTCCTCGTCACCGCGGTGGTCGGGATTGGCCTGTGCTTTCTCATGGCCTACGAGTGCGGCGGCAGCCGAGCGATGGTGGCCGTCGGCGATATAGAGATAGGGTATGCGGTCAAACTCACGGGTTACGGTCTCGATCATTTCAGGATCGTCGATTACCCAGAAATGATGGCCGAAGCCGTCGGGTGCGGTGAAGTCATATTCAGCTTCTCCCTTGGTGACACGGTCGATGATATCCTGCAACACCTCATTGTCGGGAAAAGCGAAAAATACCGGCTCGATATTGGCATTGTTGACGCGCACGTGCTTCATGCGGTCTTCCTCTTTGTCGCGTCGGGTGAGTTCGTGTTTTTTGATGCGTCCCTCCATGTAGTCGGCTACGTTGGCAGCGATGACGATGCCATACTGTGTGCGGCCGTTCATGGTCTGGGCGTATATGTAGTAATGTTCGGCTTCGTCCTGGAGGAGCCATCCGTTCTGCTGGAAGGCATTGAAGTTTTCGACGGCCTTACCGTAGACTTTGGGATCATGCTCGTCGGTGCCCGGTTCAAAGTCTATTTCGGGTTTGATGATGTGATAGAGCGAACGGGGGTTGCCCTGAGCTTCCTGACGGGCTTCTTCGGAGTTGAGCACGTCGTAGGGGCGTGAAGCTACTTCGGTGACGAGATCACGGGGCGGACGAACGCCGCGAAAAGGTTTTACTTTAGCCATGGTATTGTGATTGGATTATGATTGGGGTCGATTGTACAGGAGGGGAGAAAAGTATATTTATGAGAGATGTTTTGACCCGGAGAGAGGTAGCAATGGAGAGATGTCGGGTAATATAAATTCACCTTGCAGGGAGATAGGTGGCAGGGGTGCCGGTCCCTGCAAGGTGAAAAATTATGTGAACTGTCTGATGCGTTTTCAGCGTTTGCGTTCGATGGTCTGCTTGCGGTCGGGACCGATCGAGACGATAGTGATGGGAGTTGCGAGCTCTTTCTCAAGGAATGAGATATAGTCGCTGAATTCTTTAGGGAACTCGTCCTCGCTCTGCATGCCGGTCATGTCGGTCTTCCATCCGGGGAGTGTGGTGTAGACAGGTTCGATGTCCTCTTCGATGGAGTAAGGGAATTGTGTGGTCTCCTCGCCGTTTATGCGGTAAGCTGTGCAGGCTTTGATTTCGTCAAATCCGTCAAGGACGTCGCTCTTCATCATGATGAGCTGAGTGACACCGTTGAGCATGATTGAGTAGCGGAGAGCCACGAGGTCAATCCATCCGCAGCGGCGTTCACGTCCGGTTACGGCTCCATATTCGTGACCGAGGTCGCGTATGCGTTTGCCGGTGGCGTCAAAGAGCTCGGTGGGGAACGGTCCGCTGCCCACGCGTGTGCAGTAAGCCTTGAATATACCGAACACTTCGCCTATCTTGTTGGGAGCCACGCCGAGGCCCGAACATGCACCCGAACTAATGGTGTTGGATGATGTAACGAAAGGATATGAGCCGAAGTCGATGTCGAGGAGTGTGCCTTGCGCGCCCTCGCAGAGAATGCTCTTGCCTTGGGCGAGGAGGCCGTTGATGAGAAATTCTGAGTCAACGATGTCGAAGCCTTTGAGATATTCGATAGCATCCATCCATGTGGCCTCGAGAGTGGCGAGCTGCTCGGCCTCGGGGGTCGCGCCAAGCGATTCGAGACGTGCGAGGTGCATCTGGCGGAGCGCGCCGTATTTTTCATCAAAATTATGGAAAGCGTCACCCAGACGTATGCCGTTACGTGAAATCTTGTCGGTGTAGGTGGGGCCTATGCCTTTGCCTGTGGTGCCGATTTTCTTACCGCCCTTGGCCTTTTCGTTGGCGGCGTCGAGCAGACGGTGAGTCGGAGTGATGAGATGAACTTTCTTGGATATGCGCAGTATCGAGCGGAGGTCGATGCCGCTCTTTTCGAGCTCCTCGGCTTCCTGACGGAAGAGCACGGGGTCGAGGACGACACCGTTGCCTATGATATTGATCTGTCCATGCTGGAATATACCTGAGGGGATGGAGCGGAGCACATATTTCTTGCCTTCAAATTCGAGTGTGTGGCCGGCATTGGGGCCTCCCTGGAATCTTGCCACGGCATCGTATCGCGGAGTGAGCACGTCCACGACTTTGCCTTTACCTTCATCGCCCCATTGGAGCCCGAGTAGCACGTCTACTTTCATAGTGTATGAGTTACTATATATTTTATGTGTGTATATTTTTTATTTCTTCCTGTTTTTGTCCTTCGGCCGACATCCGGTGCAATAGCCTGTCATGCACACTTCAAAGCTGTCGGGCAGGAAGGACTGGTAACGTTTGAGGGCGAGCGTGCGGGCAAGCTGACGGTCGGAGACATCGCGCACCTTTCCGCATTTGCGGCATATGAGTCTGACACTCTGCGACGGCTCGATGGTCGTCTCCCAGGTGTCGGGCTGCAGGTGCAGGCGGCGGAGCAGACCGGCGCGGCTAAAGAGGCTTACTGAGTTATAGACCGTTGCCCGGCTCACACGAAAACCTCCACTTCCGACGGCTGCGCACAACTCGTCGACTGTGAAGCGTGCGGGCATCTCCATAATCCTGTCGAGCACAGCCTGACGCTCGGGGGTGCAACGCATGTGCCGGTCGGCTATGTAACGGCTCAGAGTCTCGCGTGCGAGGCTCTTGCGCTTGTCCTCATTCATCACTCGCAAAATTACAACCAAGGGGCGAATTTTCCAAAAAAACAATGGTGTTTTTGCTCCTGCCGGGATTGTTTTACATGCGGATTATGCCTGATGATGTGAGTATGCGGAATGTGAGGTCTTTGAGCAGGTCGTAGGGATTCTGGCGCGAACCGATGCCCTTGCCGCGACAGTCACATTCGCGCAGAGCCGAGATGATTTCGATAGTCTGGCGCACACTGTAGTTGCGCGAGGCTGTCTCATAGTTGCGCAGTTGCCACTGGTTTTTAAATCCGAGCGCGTCCATATATCCGGCAGTCGACTTGTCGCGTGTATAGTGATAGATGAGCAGATTGGCAAAGAAGTTGAAGAGCATGGTCACCGTCAGTATGACAGGATTGTTTTTGGGATTGGCGGTGAAGTATTGCACGATGGCCATCGACTTGGCGGCGTTGCGGTTGATGATGGCGTCGAGAAACTCAAAGTTGTTGTAATCCTTTGAGATGCCAATGTTGCGCTCTATGGCCTCGGGCGTAATCATAGCCCCGGGGCCGAGTATAAACGATAGCTTGTCTATTTCATTATATAGACGCGCCAGGTCTGTGCCGATGTAGTCGCGGAGCATGGAGAGCGATTTGGGGTCGACAGTCATGTGCTTCTCCTTGATGAGATCAGAGATTACAGGTAGGATATTGCGCTCGCTCACCTTTTTTGACTCGAATATTACCCCGTTTTGCTTTATGGCTGCCAACAGTTCCTTGCCTTTTGCCTTGTCTCCGCGACATGCGATTACGAGTACGGTCGACTGATTGGGACGCAGGGCATAATGATGGAGCTTATTGAGCGAGTCGGAGCGTATGGCCTGGGCTTCCTTGACGATTACCACCTGACGCTCAGCCATCATCGGGAGCCGCTGACACACATCCATGATAGTGTCGACACCGGTCTCCGGACCATAGAGCGTATAGAGGTTAAAATCGCGCTCCTCCTCGGGGAGAAGTGCCTCAAACATCTTGACAAGCTCGTCGATATAATAGCCTTCCTCGCCGTGAAGAAGATATATCGGCATAAGCCGTCGGGCAGCAATGGCTTGGCGCAGTTGCGGATAAGTGATGCCTGATGCGGAGTCAGTCTTTGTGGCGGCCATGGGCGGGATAGTTGAAGGTTACTTGCGAGTGTAAAATTAGCAATATTTCCCCGCATTGACAAGAATTTGGCCGGGCTTTGTCGGCGGTTGAAATTTGCCCGGTCGGAATTGTTTGCTTAAATTTGCCACACAAAACAATCGCTATCACCATGCCAGTATCACTCACTACACCTCCACCTCCGCTCAATCTCCCGCCGGCCGATCTGTCGTTGCGTCCCGGACGCAAGGGCGTGGAAGTGCGCGACATACTACGAAACAAGTGGATAGTCCTGACTCCCGAAGAGTGGGTGAGACAGCATTTCGTGCACTATCTCACGCGCCATCTCGGTTTTCCGTCCTCTTTGATGGCCAATGAAGTGGGCATAACGCTCAATTCGACATCCCGCCGATGTGACACGGTGGTCTACACTACCGCGCTCGAGCCGCTGATGATTATCGAATACAAGGCTCCGTCGGTCAGGATTGACAGGCATGTGTTTGAACAGATAATACGCTACAACATTGTGTTGCGCGTGCCCTACCTTGTGGTAAGCAACGGGATGAACCACTACTGTATCCGTGTCGATGTCGCCACGCGCAAGTGTGAGATGCTTGCACAAATCCCCTGCTATTCCGATTTATAGAACGGCAGGGGATTGGTCTATGAGTTTTGAGTCGTGTATGAGCCACGATAAGCCGGCTATTGTGCGGCCATGAGCTCACGCTCTATCTGCGAAAGGTCTTCCTGGAGTTTCTTTTCGAGGGGGAGACGCTCGTCGATTAGCTTGCACGCATAAAGCACTGTGGCATGAGAGCGTTGCAGACGCGCTCCGATAGCCTTGAACGGCATCTTTGTATGTTTCTTGGCGAGATACATCACCATCTGACGTGCATCCGACACCTCGCGTTTACGCGATTTGTCAAATATCTGCGAGGGCTCGATGTTGTAAAAGTCACTCACTATGCGCGCGATTGACTCAAAATTGGTCTTGCGCTGGTTGAGTTTGACTGAGTTGGCGAGCACACGACGAGCGAGATTGATGTCTATCTCACAGTTGAGGCCGGTGGCATAGGCAAGCAGCGACACCATCACACCCTCGATCTCTCGGATGCTCTGGGTGACATTGGTTACGATAAACTCTACCACATCCTCGGGAAGTTTCACTCCGTCGCGGCGGGCTTTCTGAAGAAGCACTTCGCGGCGCAGGGCATAATCGGGCTTGTCAAGACGGGCGGTCATGCCGCTCTTGAATCGAGAGAGCAGACGCTCCTCCATGCCTTCCATCTCGGCAGGAGCGCAGTCACTCGACATGATGAGCTGCTTGTTGTTCTGCTTGAGGTGGTTGAATATGTGGAAGAATGTGCGCTGTGTCTTTTCTTTGCCTATCAGCTCCTGAATATCGTCAATGATAAGCGTGTCGATGCTCTGGTAAAACTTGATAAACTCGTTGATCTTGCCGCGCAGAGTGGCCGACGAGAACTGGTCCTGAAACAGACGTGCCGTAATATATAGTACGCGCGTGCGTGAATCGCGTTCCTTGATACGTATGCCTATCGCTTGTATGAGGTGAGTCTTGCCCACACCACAAGGGCCGAAGATAAACAGAGGGTTGAACGTCTTGAGCTTGGGATCATTGGCTATGGCCTCACCGATCGACTGGGCCACCTTATTACTCTCGCTTATACAATAGTTCTCAAATGTATAGGCGGGATTGAGCTGCGAGTTGATCTCCTCTACATATTTATCCTGGAAAGGATTGGCCGAAGCTCCGGGAGCGGGTTTCACTCCGTGGCTTGGATGAGCACTCTCCATGCTTACTTTGGAGGTGGGGTCGTCGGCCACGATGGGAAATTCGTAGGTGAGGCGTATGCCTTTGCCAAAAACTCGCTCAAGCGCGAATTTGAGCACGCCTATATAACGCTCGTCAAGCTGCTCGGCAAAAAATTCCGACGGACAGGCGATAGTGAGCACGTTATCATTCATGCTGATGAACGACAACGGGCTGAACCAGTAGCGGAATTGTTCTGCGGGAATCGTGTCACGGATTATATTGAGACACTTTTCCCATTGCGGCGAGTTTTGGTATTGCATGGGGTTAAAGACTGTTAGAGAAGAGAGGCAAATAGTGTTGTCTGCGGTATTGGTAGACCCGCATATTCTTCTGCAAATTTCCAAAAAAAAAATCACATAATCAAATCGCTTTTCGCTTGCTTTTTTAAATCATATCGCACTGCTTTGAATTTCAGCATATTAAAGGATTTGTTTAAAAATTAATTTATACGCAACTATTGCAAAATTACAGACTCTTAAATATCAACATATTAACACATGTGATTTAATCTAATGGTTGAACCGGCCGAAAAATATTAAAATCACACAATTGCCTGATGTTAGGGTTGTTCTGCAATTTAGCAGACAATCGGATGTTAAAAAATATTATTTAGACTAAATCTAAATAGCGTATACGCAGTCACACCTCTTCCGACACCGATATTGCCACCTCGCCACCATCTCGGTTTTCACTAATCCGTGACTATACTTATTGTCATAAACACAACCTACACACAAGTCTTGACTGCTCTTGATTCTTAATTGTTTTTTTCGTACTTTTACGCCATAAACCATCGTTATTAAAGTATGGACGAAAACAAGCTGACGGGTATAGCATCCCTTTTCATGACTTCCGGCCGGCCGTGCAGTGCCCGACGTCTCGGCAACGGACTTATCAACGACACTTTCATCGTCACCTGTCAGCCGGGCGGCCATCGCTATGTGCTCCAGCGCATCAACACCGACATATTCCGCGACCCTGACACACTCCAGGACAATATACTGGCTATCTCGGCTCATCTGCGCAAATGTCTTATAGAGGAGGGCATCGCCGATTCTGACCGCAGGGCCCTTGAATGTGTGCTGACCCACGACAGCAAGAGCTACGTCATATCCGACGGAGAATGCTGGCGCATGACCCGCTTCATCGAAGGCTCGGTCAGCATAGCGGGCATGTCGGAGAAGATGGCCCGTAACGTGGGGCTCGCGTTTGGAAAGTTTCATTGCACTCTTGCCCGCCCTGATGCTCCGGAGCTTAGGGAGACTATTCCCGATTTCCATAATATGCCGTTGCGGCTGTCGCAGCTTGAGGAGGCTATGAAAGCCGACAGTGTCGGCCGACTCGCTGATGTAAGAGAGATGGCCGACGGGCTCCTTGCTCGTGCTGCTGAGATGATGCTCGCCGAGAACATGCATTCCGACGGACGTCTGCCAAAAAGAATCATACATTGCGACACAAAAGCCGACAACATCCTATTTGACGAAAATGGCGAAATCCTTTGCGTGATTGACCTCGACACTACCATGCCCGGATTTGTAATGGACGACTTCGGTGATTTTCTACGCACTGCAGGCAATACCGCGGCCGAAGATGAGCCTGACACGTCAAAAATCAGATTTGACATGGATGTTTTCAGGCCATTTGCACGCGGCTATGCCGAATCGGCGTCATTTCTAACGCCCGAAGAAAAAATGACTCTTGTCCACGGAGCCCTCAGAATGACCTATATGCAGGCCATAAGATTTTTTGCCGACTATCTGAACGGCGACACCTATTACAAGACTGCCTACCCCGACCACAACCTCGTCAGGGCACGCAACCAGATGACACTCCTCTCCTCCATCGACTCGCATATGGAGGAGATGAAAGCATTTATCGACACATTGTATCGCTCAAAATAAACTCACTTAATCATAACCATGAACCGCTTTATCACATTATTTTCTCTTGCATTGGCTATTGTGACGGCATTTCCCTCCATAGCATCTGCCGCCGGCCAAAAATCGTCAGACGACCGGATTATCCGTCTCAAAACTCCCGAGAGAGCCAAGGGACAGACCGACCTTGTAGGATTTCGTCTCGCTCCCATGGACAGCGTTCGCGTAGGCTTCATCGGACTCGGAATGAGGGGCCCCGGAGCCGTCTACAGATTTGCCAACATCGACCGCACAAGCATCAAGGCTCTCTGCGACAAGCATGCCGACCGGCTCGCCACTCCTCAGAAATATCTTAAAGACGCCGGACGCCCCGCTGCTGCCGAATATTCCGGTCCAGACGGATGGAAGGAGCTTTGCCGCCGTCCCGACATCGACCTCGTCTACATCGCTACCGACTGGGCCAACCACGTGCCCATGGCCGTCTATGCCATGCAGCAGGGTAAAAACGTAGCCATCGAAGTGCCCGCGGCTATGGACCTGGATGAGTGCTGGAAACTTGTGGATACGGCCGAAAAGACACGCCGCCACTGTATGATGCTCGAGAATTGCGTATATGATTTCTTCGAGCTGACCACCCTCAACATGGCTCAGAAAGGACTCTTTGGCGACATCCTTCATGTCGAGGGTGCCTACATCCACAATCTTGAGGATTTCTGGAAAGCCTATGAGGGCAACTGGCGTCTCGACTTCAACGAGAAACACAAAGGTGACGTCTATGCCACCCACGGCATGGGGCCGGCATGCCAACTGCTCGACATACACCGCGGCAACAAGATGAACTACATCGTGTCGATGGAGTCAAAGGCTCTCACCGGCCCGAGGATTGTCAAAGAACAGCTCGGACGCGAAAACTCCGACTTCAAAAACGCCGACCACACAATGAGCATGATACAGACCGAGAACGGCCAGACCATGCACATACAGCACGACGTAATGAATCCGCGCCCCTACTCGCGCATGTATCAGCTTACAGGCACCGAGGGATTTGCCAACAAGTATCCTCTCGAGGGTTACGCATTCAGGGAAGTGCAGAAATTTGAAGGTATGCCCGATCATGAAAACCTTTCCAGCCACTCGTTTGTCCCCGATGACATAAAAAAATCGCTGATGCAGAAATACAAGCACCCCATCCAGGCCGAGACCGAGGATATGGCCCGCAAGGTCGGTGGACACGGCGGCATGGATTATATCATGGACTATCGTCTTGTATACTGTCTGCTCAACGGTCTGCCGCTTGACCAGGATGTCTACGATGCCGCCGAATGGTCGGCCATAGGCGAACTCTCGCGCATCTCAATCGAGAATGGCAGCGCGCCTGTCGAAGTACCCGACTTCACACGCGGTGCATGGAAAAAACTCAACGGCTATCATCACTACATGAAAGGAGAGTGACATCCACTCTGATCTGAACAATGTGATATAAAGAGACTGAGGTCCCGGAAGAAAAATTGTAGTTTTTCTTCCGGGACCTCAGTCTCTTATTTTGTGACCACAAACGTGTATATCCGGCCCGAATTTATACCAGACTTACGTGCCGACCAAAATGTATCGGGATGGCACCTGGTACATAACGAATCATCAAACTTCTTGATATTACCCGGCTGTAACCCGCAGCCGATTAACACTTTGGCGACGTGTTTCTGAAGTGATACATGAGGCTTTTGTCCCGGTTGCATCACGACGCAATCACTGTCAAAACGCTCGGCCACTTCATGACCTACTTCAAAGCAGTCGCAGCATATCGACGGTCCCATGGCCGCCTTTATGTCAGACGGATGTGCTCCGAGCCGCATCATGGCACCGACAGTCGCCTCGACCACTCCGCCTACAGCTCCGCGCCATCCCGCATGGGCCACACCACTTATGCCGGCCACCGGGTCGATCAGTACCACCGGCACACAATCAGCCGTGTTGATGCCTATCATAATGTCGCTCATATCGGTGACAACCGCATCGACTCCTTCAAGCTCTGACGGGGCGGCAGGGAGAGCGGTAATGACTGCGACATCCGACGAGTGGGTCTGGCGGGGGATAATGACGCGCTCGGACGGAAGGGCAAAGTGAGCGGCCAGAGCCCGGCGGCATTGCGCCACATGTGCCGGATCATCGCCCGTGTAGTGACACACATTAAATCCGCTGTAAGGCTCCTCGGGCGAGGATGTGGCGCGGGTGGTGTAATAGGCCGTGGCCCGGCCTGATTGCAGGAGCTTTTGTATCGGGAGTATAGTCATGTGAAATGAGTCGGTTCTATTCGGTTTTATTTCGTAAATAATTTGTAATTTTGCCGCGTTTTTTTCAGTACGTGATGTAATTATGAAACACCCTCTTAATCTCAAGGGCCATGTGGCTATGGCAGGAGCCAACACGATGTGGGGCCTGATGGCACCCATTGCCAAAATGGTCATGGCGGCCGGACTGGTGTCACCGTTGCTTATGACCAACTTCCGCATCCTCGGGGCAGCACTGCTTTTCTGGACGGCGTCACTCTTTGTTCCCTATCAGAAAGTGCCGCCGCGCGACCTGCTTTTGCTGGCCGGAGCCGCAATGCTCGGCATCCTTTTCAATCAAGGTTGCTATGTGTTTGGCGTAGGCTACACATCACCGGGCGAAGCCTCGATTATCACCACCACAATGCCGCTGTGGGTGATGCTGCTTGCCGCGCTGATACTCGGCGAACCCATTACGCTCAAGAAGGTCGGCGGCATCGTGCTCGGAGCCTCGGGCGCGCTCATGCTTGTGCTTGGCTCGTCAGCCTCGGCAGTGCGCGGCGACAACCCCGTGCTGGGCGACTTGCTTGTACTTACCGCCCAGGTGAGCTACGCGCTCTATCTCACGTTTTACCGCAATTTCATTAGGAAATATTCGGTCATCACACTCATGAAATGGATGTTTACGTTTGCGGCAGTCGTGATATTGCCGTTCTCGGCCCGCGAGTGGACCGCAACGGCGTGGAGCGAATTTACAGTCAGAGAGATTGCCGGAGTGGGCTATGTGGTGCTTTTTGCCACATTCATCGCCTATATCTGCATCATGATAGGCCAGAAGTGCCTGCGGCCTACGCTTGTGGGCATGTATAATTACGTGCAGCCCATCGTGGCGTCGTGTGTGGGGATATGGCTCGGACTCGACACATTCACCCCGCTCAAGATGGTGGCCGTGGTGCTAATATTCTCGGGAGTATTTCTCGTGACCATAAGCAAGGCCGCTCCTCACAAGCCGTCGGCCGCCGACTGACGCACCCTCACGCTGTCGGCCTCCATGCGTTCGAGATAGCTCTGCATGAGCCCCTTGATTTTGCGCTGCATGGCATCGCGTTCGGCCGGATGTGCGTCCTTGACATCGGTGGTCATGAGTATGTCGTCTATATAGTCATACATGCCGGTCACATTGCAGTCGGCATCGGTCTGGAGAAAATAGCGGCCCATGTAGATCTGCGGAGTGAATATCCAGTTGAAAGCCCAGCGGTCCTCGGCAGGTGTGGCGAGCGCGTCGTTGCCAAACGCTATGTAGTCGCGGTCATAGCCCAGCCATCCGAGGATGGTGGGGAGTATGTCGAGCTGCTGCATCAGCCCCTCGCGCACACCGCGCGGCATCTCGCCCGAAGGGTCGAAGATTACGATAGGCACATGGTTGAGTCCGGCCTCGGTCTTATATTCGTTATGAGTGGTCTTGCTGCTCGAATGATCGGCCGTGAGCACAAAGATGGTGTTGTCATACCATGGCTGCTGCGAGGCTGTCTCAAAAAACCGTCCGAGCGAATAGTCGGTATAACGTATGCACTTGTGCAACTGGTGTATGCCCTCGTCCTTGAAGCGGCCCTTGTAACGCTCGGGGATTGCAAACGGATGATGTGACGAGGCCGTGAACACTCCGGTCACAAACGGCTGAGGCATCTCTGACATTTTCAGCGCGTAATATTGCAGGAACTCCTCGTCCCATATGGCCCATGTGCCGTCAAAATCATCCTTGCCGTTGAAACGGCTGTCTTCACAATACTCGTTCAGTCCGTAATATTCCTCAAAGCCGGCTCCGCGGGCAAAGGCCTGGAAGCCCATAGAGTCATTGGTGCCTCCGTGGAAAAACGCCGTGTGGTATCCCCAGTTTTTCAGCTCGGTGGCAAAACTGGTTATGTGATTGAGCGAATAAGGCGAAAGAAAAAAACCGTAGCTCATGCGGGGGATTGACGAAAGTATGGCCGGCATGGCGTCGATGGACACTCCGGTGTTGGCTATGGTGTGCTCGAAAGTGAGCGTTTTGGGGATAAACGAATCCATCCAGGGCGTATAGCCGCGATAAGTGCTGTCATCAAGCGCGCGGTTGTTGTTGAGACCGCCTATAAACTCGGTGGCAAAACTCTCCA
Source organism: Duncaniella muricolitica (assembly GCF_910574735.1). Classification (NCBI taxonomy): domain Bacteria; kingdom Pseudomonadati; phylum Bacteroidota; class Bacteroidia; order Bacteroidales; family Muribaculaceae; genus Duncaniella; species Duncaniella muricolitica. Next base: position 13,459 of record NZ_CAJTCF010000088.1, read on the forward strand.
CGATGAGTATCACCACATTCTTATGCCGCTGTATAGCCGAGTCGGGAGCCGCATGATGCAGAGGTGTGTACACGCTGTCAAGTTCCGGACCTGTTGTGAAATAGGCCGGCACCATAGGCGGACGTTTACCAATGGTGCGTATGAGCGAGAAAGGTGTGTTGAGCACAACATTGGCCTCAGCCGGACGTGTGGCAAACTGATGTGCGTTGCTCACGGCGATGGGGCGCGTAGAGGTGAAGAATGTGGCTCCCCTCATACCCCATATGGCTACGACAGTCACGGCCGCTATCGCTACGATATTGACAGCCCATTTCTTCCACGTCTGCGGTCTGAAACACAGCGATGCCTCACGATAGAACCGCCACAGACACCAGATGATGACAGCGGCCAGCAACACGAGATACCAGTGATTGATAACCTCGATGCCGAAGATGCGTCCTATATTGTCCTCGTTGCCAAACTCGTTGAATGTACGGGTAGTGATGCGGTGATGTCCGAACGGATAATACACGCTGTCGCCGAGATTGAGCACCACGGCTATGGTGTTGGGTATGAAATAAGCCATCCGCGTGACCATACGGTATGTCCTGTTGCGGCCGGGAGCCGAAAACGGAAGCATCGCGAGCACGATATACAGAATATTGGTATAACAGATGGCGGATGTGTCAAACCATATGCCGCCGCGAAAAATCTTAACGGCCGACTGCCATGTCAGCGAAAGCGAATACTGGTCCCAGTTTTCAAGCAGAAACGCAAGTCGGCACACACTGTAAGCCACATAAGCCATAATCAGGTTGGCCGCAATCGCCATTGCGGTGCGCAGACTGTTGTTCATCGTTATCTTATGAATCATGATTGATGTGTTTATCTCATGCAAAGTTACATAAAAAGGCATACTCGGCAAAAGAGATTTCATAAGATGACGTGTATGGCAACCCGCGCGGAGCGGACCTCGGGCCCATCCTCCCCCTGTCCCCCACGCGGGCTGCCGACTGCCGCGAACAAGCAGATTATCAAAGTCAATAGACTGTATCGGTGACTGTACAGTCTCACAAAAAGTTTGGCGGCCCGGGCAGGATTCGAACCTGCAATGTACTTTCCATCTAATGAAGTTGTTCAAACTTATTTCGAGATGTTAATAATACAGTAAAATAATAAAAATACAGCGCATTCAGCAAAGGGCGCACTATATTATAGTTCCCACACTCTAATATACCGTACCAATG
>NZ_CAJTCF010000089.1:0-13789 GCF_910574735.1 Duncaniella muricolitica
TTTATGGATCTGCATTCAATCGTCGAGACAACCAAGAAGCACGGCAACTCGCCCTACAACGCAATCCTCGCCCTTTTCTAAACGGCGACTACATCGGCGCGTCCGCTGAATAGTTACTGCTCTGAACGTGGACGGATAATAAATGTTAAAACAATGAAATCTCTTTTGAACCAAATCATGTCAAAAAGTATTAATAATAGATGTCTTGTCATTCGTATTTCGTACTTTTGTGCGAAATAAGTAATTCAAAAAAAATATACATCACATAAGCAACTCTGAAAAATGAATACGCGAGGCTCGATTTTCGGTCAGATACCCCCTGTGACCAAAAACCTCATTATTATAAACTTCATCGTGTGGCTGGCCATGTTTGTGTTGCCCGGCCGGCTTGGCGCGAGGCTCGAGGAGTTTGGCGGACTGCATTATTTCACGGCCTCAGGCTTCAACCCCGTGCAGTTTGTCACCTATATGTTCATGCATTCCACAGGAGGTTTCGCCCACATTTTTTTCAACATGTTCTCGCTATGGATGTTTGGCACCGTGCTTGAGCGCACTTTCGGCAGCGCGCGTTTTCTGTTCTACTACATGTCGTGCGGCATCGGTGCCGGACTCGTTCAGGAGTTTACCTGGATGCTTACGTGGGAAAACACTCTGACCCCGATGCTCGCCAACAGTGTGGGGGTCGATTTCCCCGAGGCCCGCGAGATACTCACCTCGCCGCTCTATCACGAGCAGGTGTCGCAGTGGCTCAATATATTCGTGACCATCGGAGCCTCGGGTGCCATCTACGGTATCCTTCTGGCCTTCGGCATGATGTATCCCAATGCGCCCCTCTATCTCTTCTTCGTCCCCGTGCCTGTCAAGGCCAAATGGATGGTGGCCGGCATGATAGCCATAGAGCTCCTCATCGGTCTGAGCGAATCGGCCGGACGCTCTGACGGCATTGCCCACTTCGCCCACCTCGGAGGCATGATATTCGGCTTCCTCATCATATATTACTGGAAGAAAAAAGGCACCTTCGGAGGGGGCGGTTATGGAGGCTATTGATCGTCTGCGCACAGGATTCAGGCAATCCTCCACACTTATGAAGATAGTGTGGGTCAACGTGGCCGTCTTCGTGCTGCTGCGCCTCATCGCCATAGTGTTTGTATTCTCTGGCAGACCCGATTACATCGACCTGATGCTTGCGCAGGTCGAGCTGCCTTCGTCGCCGGCCGTTTTCTTGACGCGTCCGTGGACTCTTGTGACCTACATGTTCGCGCAATACGACCTTCTTCATGTCGTGTTCAATATGCTGTGGCTCTACTGGTTCGGCACAATGTTCACGATGACGGCCTCATCGCGCCGTCTGCTGACGCTCTATCTCTGCGGAGGTCTGGCCGGAGCGGTGCTGTTCATGCTGGGCTACATGGTGTTGCCGATGTTTCACAGCTCATATGGCTCTCTCATAGGCTCGTCGGCCTCGGTGATAGCCGTCGTGACGGCTGTGGCCATACTGATGCCTCATTTCAAGATGCATCTGCTGCTCATAGGCAGCGTGTCGGTCAAGTGGATAGCCATCGTCACCATCGTGCTGGTGCTCGTGGGTGTCACCGGTAGCAACGCCGGCGGAGAGATAGCCCATATAGGGGGCGTGATAGCCGGTGTGTTCTACGGCCTGTGGATCAAGCGTGGGCACGAACTCTCATTTCGTCGTCCGTCACGGCGTCACACTCCGGCCGAACCCCCTTCGTCTTCGTCATCATCAGGCACGGGACTCTCTGCCGACGAGCGTGCCGAACTTGACGCTATCCTCGACAAGATAAAGAAGTCGGGCTACACCTCGCTCACCTCATCCGAGCGTGACCGCCTGTTTAGTGTAAGCCGAAAAATTAAATAAAGTTAAATTAAGAGATCCTCATAGCTAAAAGTGTAAAGTCAAATGTTAAAAGAATAACGGGCTTGAAGTGCGGCCGAGCCGACACTGTCTTCCATTCATCATTTAACTACACACACAACCATTAAAGAATCAGGTCGGCCCTGATTTTTTAACTGCAAAAAAGAACATGACAAATTCTCGTTTTCATCATTTTGTAACACGTCCCACCAAAGCCACTCTCACCACCATATTGTTTGTTGTGAATGTACTTGTGGCGTTGGTAACCCTTGTGGGTGCCTATGGGGGCTATGTCGACCCGGGCCGTTTTGTCATCCCGGCTCTTGTGAGCATGATGCTTCCGGGGCTTCTGATCGCCGGAGTGCTGGTGCTTGCAGTCGATTTGTTTGTCAAGCGCAGATATGCGTGGATACCCGTGGTCACCTGGGTGATTTCTATCCCCTCGCTGCTCGATTATTCGCCGCTCAACATAGGCTCCTCGTCGCTTACCCCCGAAGAGAAATCGCGCTCGTTTACATTTCTCACCTACAATGTGCTCCACTTCTGGGATTTCCGCGGCAATGTGCCCGACCTTGAGAGCAACGCCACCATTGACTATATCCTCGAGACCGATGCCGACATCGTGAGTCTGCAGGAGGTGGAGTTTATCAAGTCGTGGCCTTTGTGGCGCATCACCCCCGAGCAGGTGCGCGCTCTCGACGCGCGTTACCCCTATCGTGTGGTCAATGTCAACAATCAGCTCACGGTGCTGTCAAAATACCCCTTCGAGTATGAAAATATTCCCATCCCGCAGCCCATGGACGTGAGGATGGCTCTCTTCAAGTTTAACATCATGGGCCACACTGTCAGACTCTTCAACGTGCATCTCGAGTCGATAGGACTGAGCATGGCCGACAAGGAGCTTTATCAGAGTCTTTTTGAAAAGGCCCCCGGCAGCGAGCGGCAGTGGACCAAGGAGCTCAAGGATGTGAAACACCAGCTCATCGACAAGCTCTCCATTGCCTTCAACAAGCGTGCCGACCAGGCCCGTTTCATCCGTAAGACCATCGACTCGATAGGGGGCGACTTCATCGTGGCCGGTGACTTCAACGACATACAGGGCTGCTATGCCGTCCGCACCATCAAGGGCGACGACATGCATGACGCATATGCTCAGAACGCCTTCGGACCAACCATAACCTATCATGGCAACCGTTTCTATTTCCGCATCGACCATGTGCTCTATGGTGGCGATATGGAGGCGGTCGACATCGAGCGTGGCGACGTGACTTCGAGCGACCATTACCCGTTGCTCACAACATTTGTGTTTGACGAACCGCCATCTCACACCGACAAGTAACTCATCAACACTTAAATCTATAATTAGTTTTTATCAACATGAAACCACTCATCCGAGCCGCCCTCCTTACGGCCGCGCTCACAATCCCGACAGCAATGAATGCAGAGTCACAGCGGGTCAACCCGTTTATGGAGCCTTACGGCACCAAGTATGAAATCCCTGCTTTCGACAGGATACAGTATTCCGACTATCTGCCGGCCATCAACAAGGGCCTGGAAATCAAGCGTGGTGAAATCAAGGCTATAGCCGAAAATCCGGCCGAGCCTACATTTGAGAATACCATTCTTGCCATGGAGAAGTCGGGCAAACTGCTCTCGGAGGTCATGAGAGTCTTTGGCTCGCTCTGCGAGACCGACAACACTCCCGAGATGCAGGAGCTTTCCGAGACAATCTATCCGCTCGTGTCGGCCGCTTCCGACGAGGTGAAGATGAATCCCCGCCTGTTTGAGCGCGTAAAGAAACTCTACGACAAGCGCGACCAACTGGGCCTCAAACCCTACGAAGTACGTGCCATCGAGCTGTCCTACAAGGATTTTGTCCGCAACGGCGCGCTTCTCTCCCAGGCCGACAAGGATGCTCTTATGGAGGTCAACAAGGCTCTGACCGACCTTTTCCTGAAATACAATAAAAACCTTCTTGCCGCCACCAACTCGTTTGAGCTTGTGGTTGACTCCAAGGCCGACCTCGCCGGCATCCCCGCCGGCATCGTGGCCACAGCGGCCGCCGAGGCCAAGGAGCGCGGCAAGGATGGCAAGTGGGTGTTCACACTCCACGCCCCCAGCCGTCTGCCCGTGCTCAAGTATGCCGATTCGCGTGCCGTGCGCGAGAAGATGTACAAGGGATATATCAACCTTGCCTCTCAGGCCCCCTATGACAACCGTCCCATCATCGGCGAGATTGTCAAGCTCCGCGCCCGCAAGGCCGCCATACTCGGCTACAAGGATTTTGCCTCTTATATGACCGACAATGTCATGGCCAAGACTCCCGAGGCTGCCACCGACCTGCTCATGAAGATATGGACCCCGGCTGTCAACCGCGCCAAGGAAGAGATTGTCGAGATGACCGACTATGCCCGCGGCGAGGGTCAGAATATCACCATCGAGCCATGGGACTATTATTACTATGCCGAGAAGGTACGCGCTAAAAAATTCGATCTCGATGAGAACGAGGTAAGTGCCTATTTTGCCCTCGACAATGTGCGCAAAGGCATCTTTACCCTCGCCGAGAAGCTCTATGGCGTGAAGTTTACCGAGATGCCCGACGCTCCCAAATACAATCCCGAGGTCATCGTCTATGACGTCACCGACGCCAAGAGCGGCGAGCATGTGGCCGTCTTCATGACCGACTACTTCCCCCGTGCCACCAAGCGTCAGGGCGCATGGATGGACGAGCTTCGCGGCTCGTTTGCCGATGCCGACGGCACCGTGCAGCGTCCCATCGTATATAATGTGGGCAACTTCACACGCCCTGCCGGCGACACTCCCGCTCTGCTGACTGTCGATGAGGTCGAGACCATGTTCCACGAGTTCGGCCACGGACTTCACGGCATGCTCAGCCGCGCCAAGCTCCGCTCCCAGTCGGGCACCAACACCGACCGTGACTTTGTAGAGCTTCCCTCTCAGATCACCGAGCACTGGGCCATGGAGCCTGAACTGCTCAAGGACTTTGCCTTCCACTACAAGACCGGCGAAGTGATACCCGCCGAACTCATCAACAAGCTCCAGGCTGCTTCGACCCACAATCAGGGCTTCACAACTACCGAACTTGCCGGAGCTGCACTGCTCGACCTCGCATGGGGTGCTGTCAATCCCGCCGAGGGCGACAACATCGACGTCGATGCCTTTGAAAAGCAGGTGGCCGACCGTCTCGGCATGCCCAAGGAGATAGCCTACCGCTATCGTTCACCCTACTTCAAACACGTGTTTGGCAGTGACGGTTACGCTTCGGGCTACTACACCTATCTCTGGGCCGAAGTCCTCGACACCGACGGCTTTGAACTCTTTGCCCAGAAGGGTGTATTTGACCCTGAGACCGCACGTTCTTTCAAGGAAAACATCCTCGAGATGGGCGGCAGCGAAGACCCCATGGAGCTCTATGTGCGTTTCCGCGGACATCAGCCTTCGGTCGACGCTCTCCTGCGCAACCGCGGCCTCATCCCCTCGTCCACTCCGGCCAAGGGCGGTGACATCTCCACCAAGGGAGGTCTTTGAGCCTTTGTAGTTTATAGAGTCTAAAGAGTTAAAAAAGTTAAGATAATAGCTCTGTTGTCAACTAATTTCAACCGAGCTATTATCTTAACTTTTTTAACTCTTTAGACTCTATAAACTACAAAGAATAGAGTGGCGTCACCGCATATCGGGGTAGGGCGATGATGCGCAGAGGAGCAGCCTCGGGCTGACGTACGGTGTCAATGGCATCGCTCACAGTCTCGAGTGCAAGTTCGGGGATATTATTGTCATGCGACAGGTGACAGAGATAGATATTGCGCATCTTCTCTGAATGTATCAGCGCGAGATAACGAGCGGTCACGGCATTGTCGAGATGGCCGTTGTCAGCCACAATGCGGGCCTTGAGATGTTCGGGATAGGCACCGTTGCGCAGCATATGCAGGTCATAGTTGGCTTCGATGATTATAGTGTCGGCCAGACGCATATAATGGTCCACTCGCGGCGATATGCAGCCCAGGTCGGTGGCCACAGTGATGGCGCGGTCGCCGTGGGTGATGTGAAAGCCGGCGTTGTCCGACCCGTCGTGCATCACCTCGAACGGTGTGATTTCAAATCCTCCGATTTTGAACGTAAATTCCTTGTATATAGGAGTGTGATAGTCCTTGATGCGGCGAGATATATTATGGCGGCGCAGTATGCCGTTAAACGTTCTCAGCGTGCAGTAGAGCCTCATGTGGCGGTTGGCACGCAACAGCGAGTAGGCCTGTGAGATGTGGTCGTGATGGTCGTGGGTGAGTATGATTCCGGCCACACGGTCCATGGTGATGCCGTTGGCCACGAGCGATGATGTCACCTTCTTGGCATCTATGCCCGCATCGATGAGAAATCCGCTCTTGCGGTCGCCGATATATGCGCAGTTGCCACTGCTGCCGCTTCCGAAGCTCATGAAAAATACCTTGTCGGAGGCCTCGAGCGGGGGGAGCTCGTCGATAATCGTAGGCCGGGCATAGGTCTTGGCGATGTGCTCCATCTTCTCGGGCGGTATTATTTCAAAACCACTGTCGAGACGTTCGCTGAAATCGTCAACCCTGTCAAAGAGTCCTGGTTGCTGTGGAGGCGGGCTATATTTGCGGCGCATATTCGTGGTACGGTTTTTCTGTGGTTTTGTTAATAAGGCCTCAACTGTAGAGCAGGAATATTGTCGGGATTTTGTCGTAGTTATATTCCCGCTTGGCCCATTTTGAGAGTGGCAGTGTGATTATTTCCTGTCCCGGTCCTGTGATGTCAGAGGCGACGCATAGCTTGATGCCCGAGGGGAGTGATGAGCACAGTTCGGCTATGAGACGGTTGTTGCGATAGGGGGTCTCGATAAATATCTGAGTCTGGCGGCGTGAGCGGATGAGGCGTTCCATCTCGCGCAGTTTTTCGGCGCGGGCACGTCCGTCGTGAGGCAGATAGCCGTTAAAGGTAAACGACTGTCCGTTAAATCCCGAGCCCATCAGAGCCATGAGTATGCTCGACGGGCCCACGAGAGGCACCACCTTCACCCCCCGCTCCTGAGCCACAGCCACAAGGTCTGACCCCGGGTCGGCCACGGCAGGGCAGCCGGCCTCAGAGATGACACCGATGGAATGGCCCTCGGCTATAGGCGTGAGCATGGCAGGCACCTCGGCCGGGTCGGTATGTTCGTCGAGAGTGGTGAATGTCAGTGTATTGATGTCAATCGACGGGTCACAACGCTTCAGAAACCTTCGGGCTGTGCGCACATTCTCCACCACATAGTGACGTATCTCACGGATAATTTCTATGTTGAGAGGCGGCAACACATTCCCTACGGGCGCATCGCTCATCGTTGACGGTATCAGATAAAGAGCAGCCATCTGGTTCAATTAGTAATTAGTAATTAGCAATTAGCAATTAGCAATTAGTAATTAGCAATTAGTAATTAGCAATTTAATGAGAGGTAAGAAATCAATAGTCATTCACATCAGCAATTACTAATTACTAATTGCTAATTACTAATTGATTTTTACCCGACGCTTCCCTCCAGTGAAATCTGGAGTAGTTTCTGAGCCTCGACGGCAAACTCCATCGGCAGCTTGTTCATCACCTCGCGGGCATAGCCGTTGACTATCAGGGCAACGGCTTCCTCGGTGGGAATGCCGCGCTGATTGCAGTAAAATAGCTGGTCCTCCGAGATCTTCGACGTCGTGGCCTCATGTTCCACTATGGCAGTGTCGTTGAGAATGTCTATATAGGGGAAAGTGTGCGCGCCGCAGTGGCTGCCCATGAGCAGCGAGTCACACTGCGTGTAGTTGCGGCAGCCGGTAGCCTCGGGAGCCACCTTCACCAGTCCGCGGTAAGAGTTCTGGGAATATCCGGCCGAAATACCCTTCGAGACAATGGTCGACGTAGAGTTCTTGCCGAGATGTATCATCTTGGTGCCCGTGTCGGCCTGCTGGCGGTTGCGGGTCACGGCTACGGAGTAAAACTCGCCGCGCGAATAGTCGCCCTTGAGTATACACGAGGGATACTTCCATGTGATGGCCGATCCGGTCTCCACCTGAGTCCACGACAGTTTGGAGTGGTCGCCGCGACACAGTCCTCGCTTGGTCACGAAGTTATACACGCCACCTCGCCCTTCGGCATCGCCTGCATACCAGTTCTGCACGGTCGAATACTTCACCTCGGCACGGTCCTCGACTATGATTTCCACGATGGCCGCGTGCAGTTGGTTTTCGTCGCGCATAGGAGCCGTGCATCCTTCGAGATAGCTCACATAGGCGTCGTCGTCGGCCACTATGAGCGTGCGTTCAAACTGTCCCGTGCCGGCCGCGTTGATGCGGAAGTAGGTCGACAGCTCCATAGGACATCTCACACCCTTGGGTATGTAGACAAACGACCCGTCGGAGAACACGGCCGAGTTGAGTGCGGCATAGAAGTTGTCGCGATAGCTTACCACCGAGCCAAGATACTTCTTCACCAGGTCGGGATAATCCTTTACGGCTTCCGAGATGGAGCAGAATATGATGCCCTTCTCGGCAAGTTTCTCGCGGTGGGTGGTCTTGACGCTCACCGAGTCCATCACGGCGTCGACAGCCATGCCCGAGAGCACCTTCTGCTCCTCGAGCGGTATGCCCAGACGGTTGAACGTGTCGAGCAGTTGCGGGTCCACTTCGTCAAGACTCTTGGGGCCCTCCTTCTTGACCGGTTCGGCATAATAGCTGATGTCCTGAAAGTCGATGGGGGGAATGTCAAGATAAGCCCATTCGGGCACGGGCAGTGTGAGCCAGTGACGGAATGCTTTGAGACGGAAGTCGAGCAGCCACTCCGGCTCGCCCTTCTTGGCCGAGATAAATCTCACCACATCCTCATTGAGACCTTTGGGGATGATATGTGTGTCGATGTCCGACGTGAATCCATACTTGTATTCGCCCGACGTGGCGTTGTTGAGTATTTCGTCGTTATCGTGTTTGTTAGCTTCCATGTTGTGCTTCTTGAAAGTTTTGGGTAAACGCCCCCCATGCCGCGGGGGCGATTTCCATTATAAATTGCACCGTCTCCTTGCCCAGACGCGAGCGTGAGCCGAGGTCGGAGCCCGATACGATTATCACATAGAGGTTGAGAGCCACGCTCAGGGCCAGGAGCCATTTCACGATGCTCACCACCGCGCCGGCCATACGGTCGAGCGGACCGAGCAGCAGAGTGTGGGTCACCGTGCGCAGCAGGCGCGCTATGAGTATCACGGCATAATATGCCACGATATACACTCCCGCATAGGCCAGTATCGAATAGGCATACTTCGACATCGAGTTGACCTCGGGGCCCTGGTCGGCGGGCATAATCATGTCGGTGACCTGCGGACCAAACAGGCGACATGCCACCACTCCGATGATAATGGCTGCCACCGAGCCCAACTGACCGATGAATCCCTTTCGGAAACCCATCACGGCCGCCGCCACGACTACCGCTATAATAATTACATCAAGCATGAATCTTTGGTTCGATGAAATAAGTATCAAAAATCATTAACCGCACTCGGGCCATGGGACGTCAGCCGACGCCCGGGCTTGGATTGTCATTTCACAAGGCTTATATACATATCCTTGCAGTGACAGGGGGCTGCCCCCGTCACCACAAGGCTATATATTCACTTATGCCAGCGATGCGAGAGTCTCGCGCAGAGCCGCGAGCTTGGTCTCGGCGTCAGAGAGTTTCTTGCGCTCGCCCTCGACTACAGCCGCCGGTGCGTTGGCCACAAAACGCTCGTTGGAGAGCTTCTTCTCCACTGACTTTTTGAAGCCTTCGTAATAGTCGATTTCCTTGGCTATCTTGGTCTTCTCGGCCTCAATGTCGATATTGTTGAGCAGAGGCACGTTAAACTCGGTCGTGCCCACCAGGAACGAAGCGGCCGCAGGGTCCTTCTCGGTAGCTGTCTCCACCTTCTCGAGCATGGCGAGCTTGCCTATCACGTCGGCCAGCTCCACCTTCTCGTTGATAGCGAGAAGGGTCAGCAGCTCGCGGTTGGGGATATTGCGCTGTGCACGCACTCCGCGCACACCGTTTACAATCTCCTTGGCCTTCTCCACAGCGGCGAGCAGAGCCTCGTCCACCTCGCCGGCTACGGGCATGGGGGCATACATGATTGACTCGCCCTCGCGACGCTCGCCCATGTGCTGCCACAGCTCTTCGGTGATAAACGGCATGAAGGGATGCAGCATGCGCAGCAGCGAGTCGAAATATCCGATAGTCGCCTCATAGGTGGCGCGGTCGATAGGCTTCTGATATTCGGGCTTGACCATCTCGAGATACCACGACGAGAACTCGTCGCGGAACAGGCGGAACACCGCCATCAATGCCTCCGAGATGCGATATTTGTCAAACAGGTCATTGACCTCCTCGATCGAACGGCTCAGCAGGCTGTCAAACCATTTCACGGCTGTGGCCGAGCTTGACGGCTGCTCGAGTGTCGGGTCTACCTCCCAGCCCTTGACCAGACGGAAGGCGTTCCATATCTTGTTGCAGAAATTGCGTCCGTTCTCACACAGCTTCTTGTCAAAGAAGATGTCGTTGCCTGCGGGAGCGGCGAGCATGATGCCCATGCGCACACCGTCGGCTCCGTAATCGGCAATGAGTTCGAGCGGGTCGGGCGAATTGCCGAGCTGCTTTGACATCTTGCGGCCTATCTCGTCGCGCACGATGCCGGTGAAATATACGTTGTTGAAAGGCTGCTTGCCCATGTACTCATATCCGGCCATAATCATGCGGGCCACCCAGAAGAATATGATGTCCGGACCGGTCACGAGGTCGGATGTCGGATAGTAATACTTTATCTCCTCGTTGTCGGGGTCGAGTATGCCGTTGAAGAGCGAGATGGGCCAGAGCCACGACGAGAACCATGTGTCGAGGCAATCCTCGTCCTGACGCAGGTCGGCCGCTGTGAGCGACGCATCCTTCTCGCGGGCAAGCTCGAGAGCCTCCTCGGCCGTCTCGGCCACTACAAACGAGCCGTCGGGCAGATAATAGGCCGGCACGCGGTGGCCCCACCACAACTGACGCGAGATGCACCAGTCGCGTATGTCGGTGAGCCAGCGGCGATAGGTGGTCTTGAACTTCTCGGGCACAAACTTGATTACGCCCTCCTCGACCGAAGCCAGGGCCGGCTCGGCCAGATGCTGCATCTTGAGAAACCACTGGTCGCTCAGGCGCGGCTCGGTCACGGTGTCCTGATTGCGCTCCGAGTATCCCACCTTGTTCTCATACTCCTCGATTTTCTCGATGAGACCTGCCTCCTGCAGATCTTTGGCTATCTGCTCGCGGCAGGCAAAGCGGTCCATGCCCACATACATGCCGGCGGCCTCGCTGATGGTGGCGTCGTCGTTGAATATGTCAATAGTCTCCAGGCCATGCTTCTCGCCCAGCATATTGTCGTTCATGTCGTGGGCCGGAGTCACCTTCAGACAGCCTGTGCCGAAGTTGATGTCCACATAAGTATCCTCGATTACGGGGATCTCGCGGCCTACCAGGGGCACGATTACCTTCTTGCCGCGCAGATGCTGGTTTTTCGGGTCCTCGGGGTTGATACACATCGCCGTGTCGCCCATGATGGTCTCGGGACGGGTAGTTGCCACGATGGCATAACCCTCCTCGCCGACAATCTTGTAGCGCAGATAGTAGAGCTTGGAGTGCTCCTCCTTGTACACAACCTCGATGTCCGACAGAGCCGTCTTGGCCTTGGGATCCCAGTTGACCATACGCTTGCCGCGATATATCAGGCCCTTGCGGTAAAGGTCGACAAACACGTGTATCACGCTCTTGGAGCGGATCTCGTCCATGGTGAAAGCGGTGCGGTCCCAGTCACACGACGCGCCAAGTTTCTTGAGCTGCTCCAGGATAATACCGCCATGCTTCTCTTTCCACTCCCAGGCATGCTTGAGAAACTCCTCGCGCGAGAGGTCGCTCTTCTTGATGCCCTCGGCGGCCAGCTTGTTGACCACCTTGGCCTCGGTAGCGATGGCCGCATGGTCGGTGCCGGGCACCCACAGCGCGTTTTTGCCCATCAGACGGGCACGGCGTATGAGTATATCCTGGATAGTATTGTTGAGCATATGCCCCATATGGAGTATACCTGTGACGTTAGGCGGGGGAATCACTATAGTGAACGGCTCGCGGGCGTCAGGCTCGGAGTGAAACAGTTTATGGTCCATCCAATAGGCATACCATCGATCCTCCACTGCGCGGGGATCATACTTTGAGGCTATTTCTTCCATATAAGGTGATAATTGTTTAATTGTCAGTTTTTCAGTTTTAAAGTGCAAAATTACAAAAAAACAATGACAAGTTTTTGCTTTTTCTTCAACTTTATTAATCCCGAGGTTGTTTAGAAAGGTGAAATTACGTTTTGACAAGTGAACAGTCATTAACTAAAATCCTCACAATTAATTAACATCCTCACAATTATGAAGAAGTTTTTACTTATGGCCGTCATGGCCGTCGCAGCATTGGGAGCCTCGGCTCAGAGCGGATCATGGTATTCGGGTGGTCAGGTTACATTCGGACGCACCACCCATGAAGTAAGCGGACTTAAGACCACTCAGGTCACCGTGCTCCCCGAGCTCGGCTATAATGTCACCGACAATTTCGCGCTCGGTGCTGTGCTCGGAGTGTCCTACAAGAAGACCGGCGACCAGAAGCTGACCGTATTCAAGGTCAATCCCTATGCGCGTTACACCTATTTCAGCTCTGACCGTGTCGACCTCTTCGTCGACGGTGGCGTAGACTTCGGCATCGGACGCGCCGACGGACACTGTGCCGTAGAGTATGGCATCGGCCTCCGTCCAGGCGTAGCCTTCAATGTCTCTGACCGTTTCAGTCTTGTGGCCCACGTCGGATTCCTTGGCTATCAGAGCGGCAACCGTCCCGCCAAGCGCAACGGTACTCCCGAAAACTGGGGCCTCGACCTCAACTCCAACAACCTCATGCTCGGCTTCTACTATCACTTCTAAAGGGCCGATGGTTTAGATAAATACGTCAATGAACACTTGCCGTGCGGTTTAGCTTTGGGCTGCGGAGCACGGCGTACCGCTAAAGAGAAGGAGGATGCGCTCCTTCTCTTTTTTTGTCGTCAATGAGTGTGTGCAGGAGGGGGACGATGCGGACAATGACGGGGATGGTGATGACTGTGACGGGTGGCGGTGATTCGGGCGGGGGAGTCTTTGTGACTGTGAGGCGGGTGATGTGGCCTGTGTCGCAGCCGTAGGGTGACCAGGGGTCGAGCCGCAGGTGGATGACGAGGAAGCCGGAGGGGTCGAGGATGGGGTAGAGGGTGGAGCAGACGCGGCGGAAGTTGCGGGTGTCGCGTATGAGGGGTGAGTAGGTGCGGGCGAGGTGGGCGTCGAGCAGGAGCATGAATGAGGGGGTGGAGCCTCGGACGGTTTCGATGCGCCGGTAGGTGATGTGTCGCAGACGTGGTATGCGCCGGGTCTTTTTGGGGTTGTCGGGGGTGCACAGGAGGGCTGTAGCGCCCTGTGGTGAGGTGGCGAGACGGTAGTTTTGATAGGCGCGGAGTATGGGGCGTGAGTCGTGATGTCCGCTGTCGATGATGAGGAGGGGTGTGGGACGGGCGTTGCGGCTTTTTTCGAGGGCGGATATGACGATTTTCTCGGCGGGGGTGAGTTGCCTGCCGAGATAGCGCGAGAATCCGTGACACCAGATGTCGGGGATGCGTCGCGGTCGTGGGTGGTTGGTGGTGATGAGCCGCATTTTCGCCTTTTTTTCGATGGCAAAGGTAGCGTGGATTTTGGCGAAAAGGGTGCGGTGATGACGCTCCGCGCTCACACAATTCAAAGGGGAGGGCGAGCTGAAACTCGCGAGCAGGGGACAAAGCTGCGCGGCGGGGGGAGCTGG
>NZ_CAJTCF010000090.1:0-13533 GCF_910574735.1 Duncaniella muricolitica
CTTATACATTAACTTTGTATTCAATAGTTTTGAATACCATAAAGTTACAAAACTTTATGGACATAAAAAAGCCTCAGCTTGTGAAAGTTGAGGCTTTTGCTGTTTTTTTGAGGAATAGTTCTGCAACACCCTCGGTTATCGTGAGAGGGGGGTATCAGCTATCACGCCCGATAATCGGCGTCCTGTCGGACGCCATCATTGTATTGTGTCATTTATCCGGGCACACCTCCGCTGCGCTTCGGTGAACCCGGTTACTATATAATCTGCGTCCTGCGGACGCCCTTGCGGGATATAGAGGCCTGTGCGGTTGCGGATGTCTGCTGACGCGTATGCCAGGGGCATTAATCTATGATGCACCGGGATTTCGGCTTGAGCCGAATAAAAGCCTATAAAAGTGGTGCGCAGCCATGATGTAAAACTATTGTCCATAGTATGTGTCACACCCCGTCGACAGGATACCTCGAGCGTGCGTCGGTGGGGTAGTTGCCTGGGATACAGACGTGTATCAACAGGATGTCCCGACAGGAACATCAGGAGATTGATAGCCGTAAGCACCCTGAGCCTGGAAGGCTCAGGGTGCTTACGGAAAAAGAAATGTGTGGGGGAGATGTCTGAAAGACATCTTGTTACATCCAGGGTCAGGCAACATCCTCCTTAGGTGTATTACGGCTGAGGCGGCGTATATCGCGGCGTATGCGGAGTATCATCAGCAGGGCCGCCGCCGTCAGACCGAAGAAGAAACTGAGATACAGGCCCGACGGGCCCATGCCGAGAGTAAACGCCAGCAGATAGCCAATGGGGAGGTTGAGCAGCCAATAGGAAATAAAAGCGATAGGCATGATGATCTTGACATCCTGAAGGCCGCGGAGTATACCGACCGAAACGTTTTGCAGACCATCCGAGAGCTGATAGAGCGACGCGAAGATAAGAAGGTCGGAAGCTATGGCGATGACCTCGGCGTTGGTGGTAAACATGGTCGGGATGATATGGCGAAGAGTGATGAAAAAGAGAGCCGCAAAAGTATTCCATACCAACACAAGATGATAGGAAGCCTTGGCCGCGAGAGCAAGCTGCCCGATGTCGCGGCGGCCGAAGCAGTGCGACACACGTATGGTCGTAGCCGCTCCGATGGATATGACTATCATGAAGGCACAATTGCCGAGAGTGATGCTTATCTGATTGGCACTCATGGCCTCTTTACCAAACCATCCCATCATTATGCCTATGCCCACAAAAGCCGACGACTCAAGAAACATCTGCATGGATATAGGCAGGCCTATCTGGAGCAGACGGCGCACACTCTGGCGTGAGAAGTGGCGCATGGAGAAGTCGC
The DNA here is from genome assembly GCF_910574735.1 of Duncaniella muricolitica. NCBI lineage: Bacteria > Pseudomonadati > Bacteroidota > Bacteroidia > Bacteroidales > Muribaculaceae > Duncaniella > Duncaniella muricolitica. Next base: position 1,334 of record NZ_CAJTCF010000090.1, read on the forward strand.
GCAGATACTGACGGTAACACGGATAGTAGACAAAGTAGCTGAATATCAGTATCGGCGCACTGATGCGGGCCACGAGTGTAGCGAGTCCGGCACCCTCCGTGCCCATTTCGGCAAAACCTAAGTGACCGTAGATAAACACCCAGTTGAGGAAGCAGTTGCAGATATTGGCCACGATGGTGACATAGAGCTCGGCGCGAGTGTTGCCCACACCCTCGAGAAACTGCTTGAAGGAGAAGAATATCATCATGAACGGCATGCTGAGCGAGAGCATGCGGTAGTAGGGAATGGCCATATCGACTATCTCTTCGGGCTGTCCGAGGTGATAGAGCAGCGGCGTGGTGGCATATTGCAGCACCGTGATCATGATGCCGAGCAGGAGATAAAACACCATGCCGTTCTGCAGCAGGGCCGAGGAGCGTTTTCTGTCGCCTTGCACGTAAAGCTCGCCGATGAGCGGGGTCATGCCCATGGCCACGCCTATGGTGGCGATAAACAGGATGAAGAAGACCATGCCGCCAAACGATACGGCGGCCAGCGGTTCGGGATTGTCGCCTCCGTATTGTCCGACCATGAGGTTGTCGGCTACCTGTGTGAGTATCTGTCCGAGCTGTGTGAGCACGATGGGGAAGGCCAGTGCGAGATTGCTGCGGTATTGTTGCTTGTATCTGTTGAAAAACATAAGGTTGGGATGATTGGAATTGGAGTCTGTGACAGATTGGTGGGGGGGAGGTTGATGATTGGGCCGGCGGGATGTGCCGTGATGAGGACGCGGCGGCTATCGGTCGGAGCGGCGGCCCAGCTCGATGACCTCGAGTCCGGTGATGGTGCCGGCGTCGAGGGTGAGGCGCACGAGTGTCCTCACCTGTTGCCATCCGTGATAGCCGGCAGCTCCGGGATTGACGTGCAGCAGGTCGAGACGGTGGTCGGGCATGACCTTGAGTATGTGGCTGTGGCCGCTGACGAAGAGCTTGACGCGGTTGCGCCGCAGATTGCTCTCGACGCCCGGGGCATAGCGTCCGGGATAACCGCCTATGTGGGTGAGCCATACGCGCACGCCCTCGGTCTCGAAGCATAGATATTCGGGACAGCGGCGTGTCACGGTGCCGTGGTCGATGTTGCCGCTCACGGCCCTGACCACGGGGGCTATCTCTTCGAGCCGCTCTATGATGGAGATGTCGCCGACGTCACCGGCGTGCCATATCTCGTCACAGCCGGCGAAGTGTGAGGCGTAGCGGTCGTCCCAGCATGAATGTGTGTCGGAAATAAGACCTATGCGTTTCATTTTCTCAGCAGGTATATATCGTGAAGAAGAATGGTTGAGTTGACGTAGAACAGCGACAGTTTGTTGACCCCATTGCGCAGACTGATGACGAGAGTCGATGAAGGGCGCGTCGTGAGCCAGTCGCCCTGCCGTATGGGCGGACACACGAGTGTGCCGGCATAGCTGTCGTTGACCTCGAGAGTGCGCATGGCCGTCTCGCCCGAGCCGTTGGAGTAGCCTATGTGGAGGAAATAATCGCCGTCGGAGGGTGCCTGCACGTAAAATGTGAGGCGCGTGTTGTGGCGGGCGGCCAGTTCGATGTAGTGTGACGCCCTGTCGCGGTTGCGTATCAGGTGGAGCGGCGGACGTCGCGGCGTTATGGCCGTGGCCGGTATGTGGATGCGGGCCGAGGGGGGAGCCGAGATGTGGCTGCGGGGCGCGTAGCCGCTCACTCCGTTGAGCACGGGCACTATGTCGATCACAGCGGTGCCCGTGTCGATCATCGCATAGGTCGGTGAGTTGAGGGTCTCGGAGAGTATGCCGTTGACATACACCTCATAGGTTGTGGCGGGGTCAAAGTTGATAATCTTGCCGTTGCGTCCGTCGCTCCAGTAGACGCGCGGTGTCGGAGGAGCCTCGGCCGGAGCCTCGGCCTTGACGGAAGCGGGTGAGTCGGAGAGCCTGTTGCCCGACATGGTGATGTCGACCCTGTGGCGGCCCGAGAGTTCGGCGTTGACCAGCGGAGCGGCCTGGCGCAGCGAGTCGATGGCAAACGATGCTATCTTGTCGCCCGAGCCGTGGATGTGTATGTCGAGCACCGCTTCGCGGTAACGCAGCCCCGAGAGCGAAAGGCGCGGCCCGAGTTTCTGCGGGACTATCGGCGCGAAGGTCATGCCCTCGTCGGTGAGCGATATGCCCATGATGCCGCGGAGCATGAGTGTGGGCCATTCGGTGCTGATGTCAGGGCCGAGCGACTGTTGCCACACTGTCCCTATGGCTGCGAGCATGGCTTCTTCGTCGGCGGTGCGTGAGGCGGCTATGCCGTTGAGGGTCTGCACGCGCGGGTCGGTCACCGCCTCGCCGCCGGCCGGTATGGGGCTTACGGTCGGGATCCCTTCGGGCAGCATGGGGCGCGATGAGGTTATGCGCGAGGCCATTTCAGGGGTGGCGATGCCCAGTATCACTGTGAGCGGATTGGCGAAATTGTCGGCCGAGGGGGAGAGCACCCGCCACATGTCGCCATACATGTATTGTCCGTAATAGGATGCCGACGGCACCCAGAAGTTGTCGTTGATGGCGTTGCGAGTCCTGACGGCCATGCTTTCCCACTCCCGCTCGGCTTTGCGGCGCAGGAGGCGGGCCATCGCGGCGGCTGTGTTGAGAGTGGCGTAATGCCAGGTGTTGGTGGAGAGGGCGACTATCTGAAAGCGGTCTACCGGCTCCATCCATGAGGGGGTGTAGCCCTTGAGCCGTTGCAGATAGGAGGGGAGGCCGCGGATGAGTCCGTCGCCGGCTCTCAACGGAGCTGATTGGCCCATGAGCGAGGCTGTGATGATGCGGTAGGCTTCTTTGAGCCAGTCCTCCGACCCGGTGGCGTGATACACCTCCATCGCCGCGGCGGCCCAGGCCTCGTTGTCAGAGGTCAGCGGGAATCCCGGGCGGCTGATGATGCCGTCAGGAGCCAGTGAGCGCAGTGTCTCCATGGAGCGCGCGGGGTCGAGTATCGCCCCTGACAGATATATGTCGAGCGGAGAGAGTGGTGCGTCGTGATAGCGGCTGAGTCCTTTGGCATAGAGAGCTTCGGCCATGCGTGACGATGATGTGAGGGCGGGCAGCGAGGCGGCCGAGGCCGTGTGGCGTGGCTCGGCAGCCCAGTCGCCGGTGATTTCGGAGCGGTTGACGGCTGTGTATTGCCGGCCGTCGATCACTATGCTGTCGGGATATATCTCTATGTCGCCGGCCATGTAGAGCGCGTCCTCATTGACTGCTGCCTGACGCGAGCATCCGGCCCAGACTGCAAGCAGCAGCACGGGCAGCGCGATGAGGCGTATGAAGGCCGACGGTCGTTTCATTTCATAAAGATATAAAGAGGTGTCGTGAGAGGTCTGTCAAGACTCTCTATAATGCACAACAATAACGATGAGAATTTCTTGTCGTGTAGGAAATCCTCACCGTTATCGGTGTTATGGATATTTCAAATAAATTTCAGGTGATATGTCCTTACTCGGTATGCTACCTCCTTTCGGTTAGTTAGCTTTGCGGGTTTCGGTTCGCTCGGGTGATGAAATTGCGCGTGGCGGGAAGATTATTCCTCGGTAGCGCGGAGGTGCTGTACGTATACAGCCTTCATCATCTTCTTGCGGTTGGTCACCGAGGGCTTTTCAAAGGCCTGACGTGAGCGGAGCTCGCGCACGATGCCGGTCTTCTCAAATTTACGCTTGAACTTCTTCAGAGCCTTCTCGATGCTCTCACCATCTTTTACTTGTACGATGATCATGTTGTTAATGTTTCTTTGGTTGGTAAAATTTAAAATTTGCGGGGCAAAATTACAAAAAAGTTTTCTAACTGCAAAAGAAAAAAGAGATTAAAATCGTGGAGAATGGGCCTAATGAGGTCACTAATGAGGTGAATGGGCCTGACGGGATTGATTGACGTTTGCGTCAAAGTCGCGGGCCATGTCGAGGGGCACGGAGGGGAGGGTGTTGGGGCCGATGGTGCGGGTGGCGGCGGCGCGCACTTCAGGCAGGGCGTTGGCTACGGCTACCGATTCGTCGGCCACGGCAAACATGGGCAGGTCGTTGAGGTGGTCGCCGTAGACTACCAGGCGGTCGGCTCCGACCATCCTTTTGAGCCTGAGCACGGCGGCGGCTTTGGAGATGCCGGAGCGGAATACCTCTATATATGACCGCTCGGGCGTGAAGATGTCGGGATAGGCCGAGACGGATAGCTGCGGGTCGAGGCGCAGCGTGTCGGCAAGACGGCTGACCGCAGGGGTGTCGCCTATGCCGAGCATGAGTATTACCGTGGAGGCGGAAGTGTCATCGGTCTCACCGGGCGGGCAGTGGGGACCGTCGCGGAAGATGAATTTCTTCAGTTCGAGAGCTTTGCGCTCGTCGTAAAAACGGCTTTCGTCTGAAGTCATTTCCGGCGAGTGGAGCACCTGCATGGTGCCGTCGGGGTGGAGGTTGTAGACAAACGGGTTGATGCCGTGACTGAGAAATGTAGCCTCAAGCTGTCGGGCACTACCGGCGGCAAGGGTCATGGGGTCGAGGTAGGCACGGCGTGAGCGGTCCCACATCGAGGCCCCGGTCAGAACGATGGCCGGGATGGTGGTGAGAGTGTCGTGCAGCAACGGCTCGACGGTGGCGGGGGTGCGTGCTGTGGCTACGGTGACGAGTGCGCCGCGGCGCGACAGGTCGGTGATGATGCGCGCGCTTTCGCCGCTCACCCGGCTGTCGGGGCCGAGAAGGGTGCCGTCGAGATCGGTGATATAGAGGGTCATGCTAAACTCTAAACTCTAAACTTTCAACTCCAAAATATCACAACAGTGATATTTTCGCTCTGGTGTTTTTGATGCGTTCGCGGGCAAGGGTGTCGACGAGGCTGCGGGCCTTGGCGCGGGGCACACCGACCAGCGCGGCGTGGTCGCGCAGGGTGATGGTGCCTATCTCAGCGGCGGTGAGTCCCCCTTTGGCTATGAGGAAGCCCACGATGTCGCCTTTGGAGATTTTTTCCTTCTTGCCCACATTGAAATACAGTGTGGAAGTGTCGGAGCGTATCGGGTCGGCCGAACGGCGCGTGGGCGCGTAGTCGCGGTCGGTGGTGATATAGTAGGGGATGTCCTCGCCCTCGGCGGTGATGACGTAGATGTCGCCCTCGGCGTTATGGCGCGCCGTGCGGCCGTTGCGGTGGGTCCACGCTTCGGGCGAGACGGGCATGTGATAGTGGATTACGGCCGACAGCTCGGGGATGTCGAGACCGCGCGCTCCGAGGTCGGTCGATATGAGTATGGGGGTGGAGTTGTTGGCCAGTTGCACGATGGCGTTCTCGCGGTCGTTCTGGTCGAGTCCGCCGTGATAGATGCCCACGGGTAGCCCCTCCTTTTTGAGATAGTCATATATGCGCTCCACGCTCTCGCGGTGGTTGGCAAAGACGATGACGCGCCCGTTGGAGAGCGAGTGGAGCAGGTCGGAGAGCGTGGTGAGCTTGTCGCGCGAGGGCGATTCGACCCTCACCACCTGCATGCGCCGGCGCGGAGTGTCGGAGTCGCTGAAATCGATGGTCTCGGGGTGCGAGGCAGGGAGATAGTCGGGCAGGGCGGCCAGAGGGGTGGCAGAGGTGAGAATGACAAGGCGAAGGCCGGTGAGACGCTTGCACACACGCTTCATCTCGTCGGCAAACCCGAGTTCGAGGGCTTTGTCATACTCGTCGAGCACAAGTGTCGACACCGCCCCGAGGTCAATCTGTCCGCGCTTCAGATGGTCGAGCAGACGGCCCGGGGTGGCCACGATGATGTCGGGGGTGACAGCCAGCGAGGCGGTCTCCTCCTGCATGGAGTGGCCGCCGTAAAAAGCCACAGTCTTGAGCCCGGTGGCCAGCGGGCGTATCACTTCGGCTATCTGCAGCACCAGTTCGCGCGAGGGGGCTATCACCACGGCCTGCACGTGGCCCGCGGCGGGATAGATGCTCTTGAGCAGAGGTATGGCAAAAGCCAGAGTCTTACCTGAGCCGGTCGGCGCGAGCAGTGTGTAGGTGCCGCGGGTGGCTATCCGGGCCATGCGCTCCTGCATGGGGTTGAGTTGCTCCACACGGGTGCGGAGGCGTATGTTGTCGAGTATTTCGCTTTGTTTCATTCAAAAAAGTTGTTGTCGTGAAGCAGCTCGTCATCGGTCATGAGATGGTCGGGAATGTCGACCTCGATGACCTGCACTATCATGGGTGTGACCTCATGGTCGAGCATCTTCTTATATATATTGAGTATGTTGCGTCCGTAATGCCTGTTCATGGCCCATCGTCCCGAGAGAGCCTCCCACGAAGTGGCCGAGCCGCGGGTGACAAACGAGAAACGCGGGTCGAGCATATCCTCGCCGTCGGGTATGGCGTCGCGGCATGAGTAGGCATAGAGATGTTGTATCATGGCCGTGACCCCTTCGCGCACCGACTTGAAGCTGCACCCCTTGTCGCCGCGACGCTTCACGCCGAGCCCGCAGTAATTGTGGGCCGAGGGCGAGACAGCCGTGCCGTTGTCAAACCTGAACCATCCCGTCTCGATTATGGCCTGACACAAGGCTATGTCGCCGCGTATGCCGTAGAGCTCCCCTATTTCATAAAAAGCCTGGGCCACCTCGCGCGAAAAGTCGGGGTTGCGCGAGGCCACATACTGATACATCCGTTCGGGGTCGGCCTTCTGGGTGCCGCGTATGGGAGTGGAGGCACAAGCCGACAGGAGTGTCAGCGACAGGAGCAGCAGCAGGAGCAGCGGGCGGTGGTGAAACGTGGGGTGATTCATATCGTGTGATGCTTGTGTCTGCATAAAACAACACGCAAGTTAACAAAAATTCTTTAGATTGTCATTATTTTTTTGTAGATTTGTCTTCATGAAATACTTCTTTTCGGCCGGAGAAGCCTCCGGCGATGTGCATGCCGCGCAGGTCATACGCGAGTTGCGCCGGCTCGACGGGTCGGCCGAGATAGCCTTTCTCGGCGGCGACGAGATGGCCGCGGCCGCCGGCCATGACCCCCTGATCCATTACCGCCGCATGGCCTATATGGGCTTTATCGACGTGGCTCGTCATCTGCCCGAGGTGCTCGGCAATCTCGCCGAGGCCAAGCGGGCCATAGCCGCCATGCGCCCCGACGCACTGGTGCTCGTGGACTATCCCGGCTTCAATCTCAAGCTCGCCGAGTATGCCCATGGACTCGGCATACCCGTACACTATTACATAGCCCCCAAGCTGTGGGCCTGGAAGGAGTATCGCATAAAGAAACTTCGCCGGTATGTCGACCGTCTCTACTCCATCCTCCCCTTCGAGCCACAATGGTTTGGCGAGCGCGGAGTCAAGGCCGAGTATGTAGGCAATCCGTCGGTCGAGGAGGTGGAGCAGGCCCTGGCCGCCATGCCCCCGGCAGAAGAGTTCATGAAGATTCACGGTCTGGACACACGCCCCGTTCTCGCCCTCGTGCCCGGAAGCCGCATGGGCGAGATTAAAGCCAATCTGCCGGTGATGGACGCCGTGGCCCGCCGTCATCCCGAGATGCAGGCCGTGGTGGCCGGAGCCCCGTCGATAGATGTCGAGGTCTACAGACGGTTTACCGACTATCCCGTCATCCACGCCACCACGCTCCGTCTGATGTCATACTCGCGTGCGGCACTCGTGACCTCGGGCACCGCATCGCTCGAGAGCGCGCTGGCCGGTGCGCCCCAGGTGGTGTGTTACAGGGCCGTGGGGTGGAAATGGGCCCACGACCTGTTCATGCACATACTGAAGATTCCTTACTGCTCGCTGCCCAATCTCGTCACCGGCCGCATAGACCGCGAGGCGCGTGACGAAGTGAACCGTCAGGCCGTCCGCACCGGAGTGCGCGGATGGATCATTCCCGAGATGCTCGTGCACAACTGCACGCCCGACACCGTCGACGCGCAGCTCACCCCCTTGCTGACCGACACACCGGCACGCCGGGCGCAGCTCGAGGGCTATGACGAAGTGTGCCGTCGCCTCTTCACATCCTCCTCAGCCGCCGCCACCGTGGCCCGCAACATCTACGGCCACAGGCGATAGCTCACCCCGAGGGTCAGGCCGGGGGAGAGGCCGTGAGGGGTGAGGGTGGCTCCGGCCGTGATGCCGAGCGACCAGCGGGTGGAGTAGCGCGGCCCGCAGCCTGTCGGCGCGAGGCGGGTGGTGACGTTGTGGGTGACTGTGGGGAGGGTGCGGAATATGACGAGTGTGTCGAGGCGCGGGTCTGCTCCGCTGACTACGGCGCGGAAGGTCGAGTCGGCATAGACGCGCTGCACGGCGCGCAGACGCAGTGAGTCGGAGTCGCAGACGGTCACATCCTTGCGGCTCAGGATGACGGTGCGGGGTGAGGGTCGTTGGGCAAATGAGGGGATTGTGGCGAGGATGGTGTCGTGAACCACTATGGTGTCGATGCGCAGTTCGGTAATGGTGTCGTAAAGCGGGGTGGACGACCGGCTGAACAGACGGCAACTGTCGGGGAGAAAGTTGCCGATACATACGCCGGCAAGGAGGGCGAGGACTGAATAGGTGATGGTTTTCATGATGGCGGGTTTTGCTGACAAAATTACGCCATGATCCGGCCCGAAATGGTGCGATAATGTCGCGTTTACAGTCTAAAAAATCTCTCCGGCATGGAGGATTGAAAAATTTTGCGTAACTTCACCGTGCAAACTCTCATGTTTCATCACCTTCTAAATCAATCATGAAATTTAAAACGGTCATTATCATTGCGTGCCTGATTATCGGAGCGTCAATGGGTTCGCATGCGAGCGAAAGAAAGAAATACAACTTCAACAGCGACTGGCTTGTAGCCGTTGGCGATGTGCCCGACGGAGAGCGACCCGGGACCGACGACAGCCAATGGAAGCGTGTCACTCTCCCTCATGCGTTCAATGAGGACGAAGCCTTTAAGCTCTCCATCGAGCGGCTTACCGATACGGTCAGTTGGTATCGCAAGCATTTTTCCGTCCCGCGGCTTGACGGCGGCAAAGTGTTTGTCGAATTTGAGGGCGTCCGCCAGGGTGCCGATTTCTATCTCAACGGCCATCGGCTCGGACTTCACGAAAACGGCATCATGGCCGTCGGCTATGACCTAACCCCTTACATCAGGAAGGGCGACAATGTGATAGCCGTCCGCATCGACAATGACTGGGCCTACAGGGAACGCCACACCAATGCTACATTTCAGTGGAATGATAAAAACTTCAATGCCAACTATGGCGGCATACCCAAGAACGTATGGCTTCACGTCACTCCGGCGGTCTATCAGACATTGCCGCTTTACAGCAGTCTGAACACCACGGGCGTATATGTATATGCGTCAGATTTTGACATCAGGGGCAGGGCGGCCGACATCCATGCCGAGTCGGAGGTCAGAAACGACTCCGGCACCCCCGCCACGCTTTCCTATCGCGTGACGCTGAGGGATGCCGACGGCAAAAAGGTGAAAACCTTCGATGGCGGCCGGCTCACCCTCGCCCCCGGCGAGACAGGCGTCCTGAAAGCCTCCGGGCGTGTAGGCGGTCTGAATTTCTGGAGCTGGGGTTACGGCTATCTCTATGATGTGGACACCGAGCTCGTGGACGACAAGGGGCGCAGCATCGACAAGGTGACCACACGCACGGGATTCAGAAAGACACGTTTTGGCGAGGGCAGGATATGGCTCAACGACCGCATGATACAGATTCACGGCTATGCCCAGCGCACCTCCAACGAGTGGCCGGCCGTCGGGCTCTCCGTGCCGGCGTGGCTCAGTGATTATTCCAACGGACTCATGGTCGAGTCGGGCGGTAACCTTGTACGCTGGATGCACGTCACCCCCTGGAAGCAGGATATCGAGTCGTGTGACCGCGTCGGTCTCATCCAGGCTATGCCGGCGGGCGACTCTGAGAAAGACCGTCAGGGGCGTCAGTGGGAGCAGCGCGAGGAGGTGATGCGCGATGCCATAATCTATAACCGTAACAATCCCTCCATCCTGTTTTATGAGTCGGGCAACTTCCGCATCAGTGCCGAACACATGGATGCGATGAAGGCCATACGCGACCGTTATGACCCGCACGGCGGCCGCGCCATCGGTTCGCGCGAGATGCTGGATATTGACAACGCCGAGTATGGAGGCGAGATGCTTTATGTCAACCGCTCGGCCAAACACCCCATGTGGTCCATGGAGTATTGTCGCGACGAGGGCCTCAGAAAGTATTGGGACGAATATTCCTATCCCTTCCATAAAGAGGGGGAGGGCCCGCTCTATAAGGGTGCGGACGCCTCGGACTACAACCACAATCAGGACCGTATGGCCGTCGAACTCGTGCGCCGCTGGTATGATTACTGGATCGAGCGTCCGGGAGCGGGGACACGCTGCAACAGTGGCGGAGTCAAGATAGTCTTCTCCGACACCAACACCCATTATCGCGGAGCCGAGAACTACCGCCGTTCGGGAGTCACCGACCCGATGCGCATACCCAAGGACGGCTTTTATGCCCATCAGGTGATGTGGGCTGACGCATGGGTTGACAACGAGGGCGACCGCACCTATATAATAGGCCACTGGAATTACGGCGATGACATCGTCAAGCCCGTCTATGTGGTCTCCACCGGCGATGATGTCGAGCTGTTTGTCAACGGCCGTTCGCTCGGCCACGGCAAGCGGGAATATGATTATCTCTTTACGTTTGACAATGTTAAGTTTGAGCCCGGCACACTCGAGGCCGTAAGTTATCGTGACGGCCGGGAGGCGAGCCGATATAAAATCGAGACAGCCGGCGAGCCCCGGAAGCTCCTTCTGACCGCGATAGAGAATCCTCAGGGCTTCCATGCCGACGGGGCCGACATGTCGCTGGTGCAGGTTGAGGTGGTCGATGCCCGGGGGCGTCGTTGTCCGCTCGACAACCGCATGGTCAGCTTTGAGGTCGACGGTCCCGCCGAATGGCGTGGCGGCATAGCCCAGGGTCCCGATAATTACATATTGAGCAAAAGCCTCCCCGTGGAGTGTGGCGTCAACCGCATACTGCTCCGCAGCACCGTGAAACCCGGCAAAATCAAAGTCACCGCAAAAGCCCAAGGGCTCCCTGACGCAGTGGTGACCATGAAGACATTGCCCGTCAAGGTCGTAAATGGACTTGGCGAATACATCCCTGCCCATACGCTCAAAGGTCGTCTTGACAAAGGCCCTACGCCACTCACCCCCTCCTGCCGCAATCGCGCCGGGAGTGTGGGTGTCAGCTCCATCCGGGCCGGCTCGTCACAGGATAAAGCCGGTAATGCCATTGACGACAATGAAGCCTCGGCATGGACTTCCGACGGTGTTCTGGCCAACTCATGGATAACATTCCGTCTGGAGCATGAGGCTCCGGTCGACGACATAGTGATGAAACTGTCGGGATGGCGCAAACGCTCCTATCCGATAGAGATTTATGCGGGCAAAGAGCTCGTATGGAAAGGCTACACCCCCAAAGGCCTGGGCTATGTCCACATCAGGCCCGACAAGATAGTCAAGGCCGACGAGATAACCATCCGTCAGATAGGAGCCATGACCGAGAAGGACGCCTTTGCCCTCAAAGAGCTTGGCGGCGGCCCTGCCAACGAAATGGACACCAAGCCGGCCAAGAAATGCCAGCTCGGCATCGTCGAAATCGAATTTATGGTATCTTCTGATAGTTTAAAGAGTTAAGGGAGTTAAAAAAGTTAAGATAATAGCGGGGAGACTGTATCGTCAACGGATACTTCCCTCCTCGCTATTATCTTGACTTTTTAAGGCTCAAGCCGAAATCTCGGTGCATCATAGATTAAAGCCCCTGGCATATGCGTCAGCAGACATCAGCAACCGGACAGCCCCCACGCATGCCACTCTATATCCCGCAAGGGCGTCCGCAGGCATCCTGTGCATACCACACTACATCCGCAAGGGCGTCCGTAGGACGCAGATTTGGTCGTAACCGGGTACACCGAAGCGCAGCGGAGGTGTGCCCGGACAAATGACACAATACAATGATGGCGTCCGCCAGGACGCCGATTATCGGGCGTGATAGCTGATACAGCCCCCTCTCACGATAACCGAGGGTGTTGCAAAACATTAGTAGCTGATTTGTACCCGTCAGGGGCAAGGAAAGAGGGTGTTGCAGAACTCCTCTGATTAAAGCCTCTGAGAATTGAATATTTTAGAATAATCTGGAATTTTTCGAGATTAGTTCGTATATTCGATTCTC
>NZ_CAJTCF010000091.1:0-13300 GCF_910574735.1 Duncaniella muricolitica
TTTATGGATCTGCATTCAATCGTCGAGACAACCAAGAAGCACGGCAACTCGCCCTACAACGCAATCCTCGCCCTTTTCTAAACGGCGACTACATCGGCGCGTCCGCTGAATAGTTACATCCTCACAAAGAACAAACATGGTGAGATACATCGCAAATTAGGTAATATCCGGCAAGAGAGGAAAGCAAAGGCCAGGCTTGATCTTCCGGTGAATCAGCAGAAGCTAAAGCGAAGGTCGCTGGAACCTGAGCCGGTTTTCGGACAACTCAAACACAATCATGGATACACACGCTTCCGCCACTTCGGAAAAGCCAAGGTCACAATGGATCTCGGCTTCGTATTCATGGCTCTTAATATCCTGAAATTGCATAAAAACATACAAAAATCGGCCTGAAAAGACCGATTTTCGCTGTTTTTTTAGTGTATGCCCGGTTTTCAACTTCCTGAGAATCGAATATACGAACTAATCTCGAAAAATTCCAGATTATTCTAAAATATTCAATTCTCAGAGGCTTTAATCAGAGGAGTTCTGCAACACCCTCTTTCCTTGCCCCTGACGGGTACAAATCAGCTACTAATGTTTTGCAACACCCTCTTTCCTGGCGGTAACTGATTAAATCATAAGTTTTGCAACACCCTCTCTTGCGGATATAGAGTGGCATGCATGTGATGTCTGGGGACGCGTATGTCAGGTAGAATTGGGGCGGGCATTAATCTGTGATGCACCGTAACTTCGGCTTGGTCCCTTTTTAACTCCTTTAACTCCTTTAACTTTATAGACTATAGTGATTGAGGAAACTGCCCCGTGCGGAGGCCCGACTTTAGGGCAGCCTCGCGCTGGGCCGATGTGCCGTGGGTAAACGAGTCAGGCACGGCATATCCCTGGGCTCGTTTCTGGAGATAATCGTCGCCGATTTTCTGCGCGGCGTCGAGAGCCTCCTCTATATCGCCGTCCTCAAGCGAACCAAACATCTTATTGTCATGATGAGCCCATACGCCGGCATAATAATCGGCCTGAAGCTCAAGAGCCACACTAATCTTGTTGGCCTCCGCCTCGCTGAGTCTTGACATCCGCTGGTGGGCATCGGTGAGAGTGCCGAGCAGATATTGCACATGGTGGCCCACCTCATGGGCAATGACATAGGCATAGGCAAAGTCTCCGTCGGCACCGAGTGTGCTGCGCATTTCGGAGAAAAACGACAGGTCGATATACAGGCTCTGGTCGGCCGAACAATAGAAAGGACCGGTCTGGGCAGTGGCGTTGCCGCAGCCGCTGTTGACCGAACCGGTGAAAAATACGAGCGTAGGCGGCTCATATTCAAGACCCTGTTCGGCAAAAAGTTTGGTCCATACATCCTCCGTTCCGGCAAGTATCTGTTTGGAAAAAGTGGCAAGTTCCTCTTCCTGAGCGGTAGGCGTATAGGCCGCCGATTGGCCTGAGCCGCCATAGGTAATCTGCCCCGCGTTCTGCATGAGAACGTCGAGCGGGTTTCCACCCGAAATCCAGGCGATGATTGCCGCGACGATTACCGCGCCAATACCACCGCCGATTTTAAGTCCCGAGCCGATGCCCCGGCCGCGCCGGTCATCGAAGTTTGAGCTTTGTCGTCGGCCGTTGAGTCGCATATTCTTGTGGTTTAGAGGGTTTATGGAGTTTAGAGAGTTTAAAGTTTAAAAAGTTTAGAGAGTTTAAAGTTTAAAGAGTTTATAGAGTTTAAAAAGTTAAGAGAAATGTATGGTATCAACACATCATTCCTCTTAACTTTTTTGACTTTATAAACTGTATAAACTATAGTGAATCACTTCTTGATCATATTCCATACAGCCGAGCTGCCGAGCGCGCCCACAAAGGGAGCCACGATGAAGAGCCAGAGCTGACCGAGGGGTACGGCATTGCCTTCGATGGCTGCAAAGATAGCCGGGCCTACCGAACGGGCCGGATTGACCGATGTGCCGGTGATGGGGATACATACGATATGCACGAGCACGAGTGTAAGACCGATGGCCAGACCTGCAAAGTTGCCTGCTCCCTTCTTCTCGTCGGTGGTGCCGAGCACTACGAGCACAAAGATGAAAGTAAACACTACCTCGGCGATAAATGCGGGTACTATATTGCCGGGCATAAACGAGTTGGCTCCCGTGGTGGTAGTGCTGTTAAACACTGCTTCGACGCCGGCTTCATTGCCCGTGTGGACCAGCACATAGAGCACGGCCGACGCGATGATGGCTCCTATTACCTGAAAAATCATATAGTTGACTGCCTCGGAGCCTTTCATGCGTCCGTTGGCCCATACGCCCAAGGTGATGGCCGGATTGATGTGACAGCCCGAGATGTTGCCGATGGTGTAGGCCATGGCTATGACCGAAAGACCGAAGGCGAATGCCACTCCCAAGGTGGTGACACCATAGCCGGTGGTGCCGAGTCCGATGCCGGCGAATATCGCGCTGCCGCAACCCATGAGTACCAGCACGAATGTGCCGATCATCTCTGCTAAATACTTTTTCATGTAAATAGTGTTTTTGTGAAAGTTATTAAATAGTTGTAACTGAATTGATGCGAAAACGTAAGGAGAAGAGAGCGATTTTTAACAACCTCTCATACCTCGCAAGCAAAAGTAAGAAAAAAGCGTCACACATTCAAGATATTTCAAAAAAAAGAGTTATTTTTGCACTATACAACAGTGAATTGCAACAATATTGCAACAAATCCACCAAAGTCATCATCATGAAAATTCAATCATTAATGCTCGGGCTTGCCCTTATGGTGCCCGCCATCGGTCTTCCGTGTACCAGTCTCATTGCCGGAAAAAACGCTACCGTCGACGGCTCGGTGCTTGTGACTTATGCCGCTGACAGCCACACTCTTTATGGCGAACTCTATCACACTCCCGGTGCCACTCATGCCCCCGGGGAGATGCGCAAGATATATGAATGGGACACAGGCAAGTATCTCGGCGAGATACCCCAGCCCGAGCGCACCTACACTACCATAGGCAACATGAACGAGCACGGCCTGACCATCGCCGAGAGCACATGGGGCGGACGTCATGAGCTCGAGGACACCACCGGCATCATGGACTACGGCTCGCTCATATATGTCACCCTCGAGCGCGCCACCAATGCCCGCGAGGCCCTGAAGATCATGACCGACCTGGTGGCCGAGTATGGCTACCACTCAAGCGGCGAGTCATTCTCAATCGCCGACCCCGAGGAGGCCTGGGTGATGGAGCTCATAGGCAAGGGCGGCAAGGAGAAAGGTGCCGTGTGGGTGGCCCGCCGTGTGCCCGACGACTGCATCTCGGGCCATGCCAACCATCCGCGCATCCACAAGTTTCCGCTCAACGATAAGGAGACCATCTATTCGCCCGACGTGATCGACTTTGCCCGCAAGCAGGGCTACTACAAGGGCAAGGACGAGGATTTCAGCTTCTCGCTTGCCTACGGTGAGCTCGACGGCACCGCCACCCGCGGATGCGACGGCCGTGTGTGGAGCTACTTCAACCGCTTTGCCAAGGGCATGGACAAATATCTCCCCTGGGTCATGGAGGCCAAGGGCGAGACGATACCCCTCTGGGTGAAGCCCGACAATAAACTGACCCTCAATGATATGCGCTGGATGATGCGCGACCACTTCGAGGACACTCCCATGGATATGACCAAAGACGTGGGCGCAGGCCCCTACAAGGTGCCCTACCGCTGGCGTCCCATGACATTCAAGGTCGACGGCAAGGAGTATCTCAACGAGCGCGCCATCGCCACACAGCAGACCGGATTCTCCTTTGTGTCGCAGATGAACCGGGCTCACCCCTCGATGATGAAGGGCATACTCTGGTTTGGTGTCGACGATGCCAACACCTGTGTCTACGTGCCCATGTATAGCTGTCTCACCGAGGTGCCCGCCGAGTTTGCCCACGGCAACGGCGACATGCTCACCCTCTCGTGGGACGCTGCCTTCTGGGTCAACAACTATGTGGCCAACCAGGCCTACAACCGCTATTCGCAGATGATACCCGACATCCGCCGTGTGCAGAACGCCGAGGAGCAGACTCTCGACTCGGAGGTCAAGGCTCTGATGGCCGCTGTCAAAGGCATGGACGAGGCCGAGGCTCTCAACGTGGTGCGCAACCACTCCATGATGGCTTCGCAACGCTATCTGCGCAACTATAAGAATCTTGGCGATTACCTGCTGGTGAAATATCTTGACGGTAACGTGAAGAAGGAAAAGGACGGTAAGTTCATGCGCACACCCGAGGGTATGTGTGTGTCGCCCGACTTCCCCGGATATGACGAGCGTTATTACCGCTCGATTGTCGAGGACGCCGGTGACCGTCTTCTCGTAAAGGACCCTAATAAGAAATGAATCAAGAGGAATATCTCGGAAAACTGAACCCTCAGCAGCGGGCGGCCGTAGAATACTGCGACGGCCCGCAGCTTGTCATTGCCGGAGCCGGCTCCGGCAAGACAAGGGTGCTGACCTACAAGATAGTGCATCTGCTGGCGCAGGGCTATGAGCCGTGGCGCATTCTCGCACTGACTTTTACCAACAAGGCCGCCCGCGAGATGCGCGAGCGCATCCAGGCCCTCGTGGGCGAGAAGGTGGCCTCCAGTCTGTGTATGGGGACGTTCCATTCCATCTTTGCCCGCATACTCATGGTCAACGCCGAGAGACTCGGCTTCAAAAGCTCGTTCACTATCTACGACGCGGCCGACTCTAAGGCTCTGATTAAACTGATAATCAAAGATATGGAGCTGGACGATATGATTTATAAACCGTCGACTGTCCAGAATGCCATCTCATGGGCTAAAAACGCGCTGATTTCGCCCGAAGACTATGCCGACAGCCGCGAACTGATGGCGGCCGACGCCCGCAACAGGCGTTCGCGCATGTGGGAGATATACCGCAACTACCGCGACCGCTGCGCCGTGGCCGGGGCCATGGACTTTGACGACCTGCTTTACCATACGAATGTGTTGCTGAGAGACAACGAGGATGTCAGACGGGATTATCAGGAGTTTTTCCGATATGTGCTGGTCGACGAGTATCAGGACACCAACTTCGCCCAGCATCTCATAGTCAAGCTTCTCGCCGGAGAGTCGGGACGGCTGTGTGTGGTGGGTGATGATGCCCAGAGCATCTATTCGTTCCGCGGGGCCAGCATGCGCAATATCCTTGATCTTGAGACCTCTTTTCCCGGCCTGGAGACTTTCAAACTCGAGCGTAACTACCGCTCGACCCAAAACATCATCAATGCCGCCGGAAGCCTCATAAGCAAAAACCGCGACCAGATACCCAAGAACGTATATTCCGAAAACGACCTCGGCCGGCTCATCGATGTGGCCCGCTGTTACAGCGACTATGAGGAGGCTGCTCTGGTGGCCGGAAAGGTGTCGCAGGTCAAGCGTGCCTCGGGCGGCTCATATGACGAGATTGCCATCCTCTATCGCACCAACGCCCAGAGCCGCGTGCTCGAGGAGTCGCTGCGCAAGCGCAATCTGCCTTACAGGATATATGGCGGCCTGTCGTTCTATCAGCGCAAGGAGGTGAAGGATGCCATAGCCTACTTCCGCCTCTCGCTCAATCCCGACGACGACGAGGCCCTGCGCAGGGTCATCAACTTCCCTGCGCGCGGCATAGGCGACACCACCCTCGGCAAGATTACACGTGCGGCCATGGACGCAAGGGTGAGCATGTGGCAGGTCATAACTCATATGGACGATTATGACTGCGGTCTCAACTCCGGCACCAAAAAGAAACTTGCGGCCTTTGCCGGACTCATTGACGGATTTATAGAACGCAACGACCGCGGCGACAATGCCTATGACGTGGCCCGCCACATCATCGAGACCACCGGAGTCTTCTCCATGCTCCTGCATGAGCGCACTCCCGAGAGCATATCCAAGCAGGAAAACCTTCAGGAACTCTTGGGAGTTGTACATGAATTTGTCCAAACAAAAAAAGAGCAGGGAAGCAATGAGGTGATGCTGAGCCATTTCATGTCGGAAGTATCGCTGGTCACCGACCAGGACATGAGCCGTAATGACGACGAAGAGTGCATCATGCTCATGACCGTCCATGCCGCCAAGGGACTGGAGTTTGACAACGTGTTTGTGGTCGGAGTCGAGGAGGATCTATTTCCCTCGGCCATGGCCAATCAGTCGCCCGCCGAGATCGAGGAGGAGCGTCGTCTGCTCTACGTGGCCATCACGAGAGCGCGCAAATATTGCATGATAAGCTATGCCGCACAGCGTTACCGCAACGGGAAGACAGTCTTCCCGCGCCCCTCGCGCTTCATCGGCGACATCGACCCGCGTTTTCTCCATCTCGACACCGGCAACGATTTTGCCTCGTCGTCAGCGGCCGCATCGGCTCCGTCGCGCGGCAGCCGTGTCTCTTTCACCCCCTCGATGGCAGGGTCGGCCCGTTCGCTCAGCGAGTTGCGCCGTCCGCTCTCGGCTCCGAGGGCGCAGCGGCCTACAGCCGCGCAGCCGTCGGCCGACGGAGACTTCACGCTCCATTCGGCAAGCGAGGTGAGCGTGGGCACACGCATACGCCATGCCAAGTTTGGTGTGGGTGTGGTGATTGAGCTCGACACCATGGGCAGTGACCCGAGGATGACGGTGGCCTTTGAGGGCGACGATATGGAGAACCGCAAACTGCTGTTCAAATATGCTAAATTTATGATTTTATGACCCAACAAGAGATACCTACCCCCTATTATATTGTCTACGAAGAGCGCATGCGCCGCAACCTCGAGCTGATAACACGCGTGGAGCGCGAGGCAGGCGTAAACATTATCATGGCCTTCAAGGCCAATGCCCTGTGGCGTTCGTTTGACGTGGTCAGAGAGTATAACCGCGACTTCACGGCCAGTTCGCTCAACGAGCTGCGTCTCGGCAACGACGAGCTTGGCGGCGAGGCCCACGTCTACTGTCCCGTCTACACTCCCGCGACCATTGACGAATTTCTCTCGCGGGCCACACATCTCACGTTCAACTCTCTCAGCCAGTGGGAGCGTTACGGCGAGCGCGCGCTTGCCGCAGGAGTGTCGCCCGGACTGAGGGTCAACCCGCAATGTTCGGTCATCGACACGGAGATATACAACCCGGCCCTGCCCGGCTCGCGTTTCGGAGTGACAGCCGGACAGCTTGACGGCTCGTTGCCCGCGGGTATAGAGGGACTCCACTTCCACGCTCTGTGCGAAAGCTCCTCCTACGACCTGGCCAAAGTGCTCGAGGCCTTTGAGGAGCAGTTTGGCGGGTATCTCCGACAGGTGAAGTGGGTCAACTTCGGAGGCGGCCACCTCATGACCCGCGAGGGCTATGACGTGGACCATCTCATAAGCGTGCTCCGCGGATTTCGCGCACGTTATCCGTGGCTTCAGGTAGTGCTTGAGCCGGGCAGCGCGTGGATGTGGCGCACCGGCGACCTCATTACATCGGTGCTCGATGTGGTCGAGAACCAGGGCGTGAAGACAGCCATTATCGACGCATCGTTTGCATGCCACATGCCCGACTGTCTCGAGATGCCCTACAAGCCGGCCATCACCGAGAGTGTGCCCGAGGCTCCCGGACTCCCCGTCTATCGTCTCGGAGGCAACTCATGTCTGAGCGGCGACTTTGTGGGCGACTGGGCCTTTGCCGAGCCGCTGCGTCCCGGGCAGAGGCTTACGCTCGAGGACATGAACCACTACACCACCGTCAAGACCACAATGTTTAACGGCATACAGCACCCCTCGATGGTGATGTGTGACGCCGGCGGCGATTGCCGCTATCTGCGACAGTTTGATTATATGGACTATAAAAACCGTATGTGCTGATGGAAAAGCATCCCCGATTTTCAGTCATAGTGCCTGTCTATAACCGCATAGACGAAGTCAGCGACCTCATGGAGAGCCTCGAGGCCCAGACCTGCAGGGATTTTGAGGTAGTGATAGTCGAGGACGGCTCCACCGAGCCGTGTGAGGAGGCCGTGCGCCGTCATCCCGGCGTGAGAGCAAGGTATTTCTATAAGGAAAACGAGGGGAGGTCCATAGCCCGCAACTACGGTATGGAGCGGGCCGAGGGCGATTATTTCATATTTTTCGACAGCGACTGCGTGATACCCCCCGGATATTTCGAGACCCTCTCGCGTGAGCTTGACAGCCGTCCGCTCGACTGCTTCGGCGGCCCCGACGCAGCCCACGAGTCGTTTTCGACCACCCAGAAGGCCATCAACTATGCCATGACATCGCTGCTCACCACCGGCGGCATACGTGGCGGCAAGGTGAGCCTCGAGAAGTTTACCCCCCGCACGTTCAACATGGGCTTCTCGCGCGAGGTCTATGACAAAGTGGGCGGTTTTCGCGAGATGTTTTCCGAGGACATCGACATGAGCATGCGCATACGCGGCGCGGGCTTCTCCATGGGGCTCATACGTCCGGCCTATGTCTACCACAAACGCAGGGTGGATTTCAGGAAGTTTTTCCGTCAGGTGCATGTGTTCGGCATGTCGCGCATCACGCTCAAACTTCTCTATCCCGGTTCGATGAAAGCGGTCCACACACTTCCGGCCATAGCCGTGATCATGGGCGTGGTGCTCGTATTGCTCGGCATATTCGTGTCACCATGGTGGCTGCTGCCCATAGGCCTGTATCTGCTGGCCATATTTGTCACCGCGCTGGTGCTGACCCGTTCGCTCGTCATCGCGCTCAAGGCGGTGCCGGCAAGCGTGATTCAGATATGCGGCTACGGGACGGGTTTCATCAAGGCTTATGTGACTAAAATCCTGCTCGGCCGCGGCCGCGACATTCAGGAAGAGATACTTATCCGCAAAGGAAAGTAGAGTTTAAAGTTGAGAGTTTAAAGTTGAGAGTTTAGAGTTTAGTTTATTGCTGTTTTAGAATTTAATTATGGATGCCGAAAAGCCTTTTGTGTCGACCCGCATACTCGACCTCAGCAAAGACGATATGCCGCGCGAGAAGGCTCTCGCCCATGGCATACGCGCGCTGAGCGATGCCGAACTCATGGCCATTATCTTTGGCGGAGGTCTGCCGGGCATGTCGGTGGTCGATATGGCGCGGGGCATACTCCGCGACTGCGACAACCGTCTCGACATGCTGGCGCGCCTGAGCATGAACGAGCTGATGAGCAAATACAAAGGGGTCGGGCCGGCCAAGGCTGTAAGTCTTGCGGCGGCCTTTGAGCTCGGCCGTCGCAACCGCGAGCAAGCCTTAGGCCGCGAGGACCCTCAGATAAGGTCGAGCCGTGATGCCGTTGCGCTGATGAGCCCGCTGCTCGAAGGACTCGAGTATGAAGAGTTTTGGGTGCTGATGCTTTCGCGCTCCAACCGTGTGACCTATAAGCGTTGCATCTCGCAGGGCGGCACAGCAAGCACGGTGGTCGATGTGAAACTGCTACTTAAACGAGCCATCGACTGTCTGGCCGAGGGTATCATCCTCGTGCACAACCATCCGTCGGGCAACGCATCGCCCAGCGGAGAAGACGACCGTCTCACCGCCCGCATCAAGGACGGGGCCAAAATACTCGGCATCAACGTCCTCGACCACATAATCATAGCCCGCTCCAAATCCTACTCCTACGCCGACGAAGGCCGGCTGTGAGGGCAGGGTAGGGGGATACAAAAGGACAAAAGTTTCAAAAGAAACAAAAGTTTTTTATTTAATAAGTCATCTGATTTAGAGACAACTAAAAAATAAAACTTTTGTTTCTTTTGAAACTTTTGTCCTTTTGTATCCCCCCTGAGGGTTATCGGGTTATGACGAGATACTCGAGTGAGCCGCCCCATACGGCCGAGTAGCGGCGGAGTGCATAGCCCTTGTCGGCGGCGGGACCGGAGCGGGGATGGCCATAGTTGGTGTATATGTCATAGGTGCTCCCGCACTCGGGGCATTGGGCATAGGGCTCACCCTCAGGCACGGTGAGCCGCACCGTCGGGCGCACTTCGTAGGGACATGCCAGATCATAGACCACAAGATTGCCCATGGCATCCATCGAGAGCAGCAGACCGCCATAGCCGGTGCGGTCCATGTCGGTGTAGGGAAAGTCGGCGGGCACGCGCGTGTTGCCGGCTTTGATATATCGTTTGCTCTCGGCCGCGCCCCCTATGCCATAGCGGTGCCAGTCGCCTATGGTGGTAAACTTGAGCCGGACCTCGCTATAAGGAATACGCTCATCGTCGACGGAGTGACATCCGGCCGAGATGAGCGTGATGAGTGAAAGCGTTATGACTGCGAGCCGGGAGAGAAGGCTGCGGGTCATACTGTGGGGAAAAGCGAAGTGAAGACTTCTCCGAATTTGTCGGCGGCCTCCTGTATCTTGTTGCCGATAAAGGGTCGGAGCATGGCGGGAATCTGGATTTCGACGCGGGGCGTAAGCCGGGTGCTCGCGCCGTCGACATCGGCCATGTCGAGCGAGAGTTTCAGGGGGATGGGACATCCTTCGGCATTGAGGCCTACATGGGTGGGAGCGGTGCGCTCGGTGATTTTAAACACCAGTTCGCCCACGCCGGGAGCATCCATCTTGATGGCTTCACCGCGAAACTCTATGCCCTGGAGCTTCTCGCGCTGCTCGGCGGGGAGCTGCTCCACCATATCGCGATATTGGCTGAGGTCGCTGACCTTGGCGTAGATTTCGTCGATGTTGCGCGCGATGGTTACGGGTTTGCCGGAGTATACTGACATGTTGTAGCGTTTATTAGTTGATAATTCAAGAGTCAAGAGGGTATGCCCCTTGACTCCTGTTGACTTTGATATAATGTATTCAGACTGACAAAAAGGATTATTCGTCCTCTTTGTCTACGACGGGGCTCCACATCGAGGGATCTTTGCGCCACTCCTTGAGGGTGTCTACATCGTCCTCGCGGATGAAACCAGTCTCGAGGGCGGCGGTGATGAGAGCCGAATAGTTGGAGAGAGTGATGAGGTTGACGTTGGCGTCCTTGAAAGCCTTGGTGGCCACGGGGAACTCGTAGCTGAAGATGGCTACCATGCCGATTACCTCACATCCGGCGTTGCGGATGGCCTCGACAGCCTTGAGGCTGCTGCCGCCGGTCGAGATGAGGTCTTCGATTACCACTACCTTGCTGCCGGGACGGAGATCGCCTTCGATGAGGTTTTCAAGACCGTGGTCTTTGGGAGTGGCGCGGACATATACGTAGGGCAGACCGAGAGTGTCGCTCACGAGTGCGCCCTGGGCGATGGCACCTGTGGCCACACCGGCTACGGCTTCCACTTCGGGGAAATTTTCGAGGATGATGCGGCTGAGCTCTACCTTGATAAAGCTGCGCACGTCGGGATAGGAGAGAGTTTTGCGGTTGTCGGTATATATAGGTGAGTTCCAGCCTGAAGCCCAGGTGAAGGGATTGTCGGGTTGGAGCTTGATCGCACTGATTTTAAGGAGTTTCTCGGCAAGAATCAAATCGAGATGTTTCATAGCTTATAAGAATTGATGTGTCATCAGAATTTCGCCCGCAAAGTTACTGCTATTTGCGCCCAATTGCAACTATTTTTTGTTAATAATTTATTTTTATGTAAAGCACGATTCCCACCCCGTCGCAAAGGCCCTCAATCTCCGCTCCCCTTTGGTGTCTATATTCGTAGTCTTTGTCAGCTAAAAGGTTATGGCAAAATTCATTGCCCGGATGGAGCGGATGCTTTGTCGGTGGGCGTTTATTTGGGAAATGTTTCGGAGATTTGCTTCGCCACCCGTTTGATGGCTCCTTTTATATCATGCGAGGCACCAGCGACTCCCAGCGAGGAGTAGGCTCCACGGCACGATGCCACCGGTCGGCCGGTGAAATAGTCTATGAAGTTGACAGTCACGATAGTTTCTTCGGTGCTGATGCTCACTCCATATTTGACCAGCAGGAGTTTTTCCTGTTGGGGGCGTGACAATTCGTAAATACGGGCATCGCTCACGAGTTTCAGACGCGAATCCTCGACAGCATCAAACAACATGATTTCATACTCCATCAGCTCGGCCGGAATATGATATGTGTCGTTGTTGATTACCATGGCATACTCATATTTTGACAGATCGACATTCCTGGAAACCGTCGATTTGGATGTGGTGCATCCCGCAAGTGCCATGACGGCGACTATCACAAGCAAGTGTTTAATCAGGTTATTCATATGATTATTCGGTAGTTTAACTAAAATGTGGAGTACTGACCGTTGTCAGCCCAACTACAAAATTAGCTTGTTTTTCTCAATGGTTGTCATTCAGAGTCTTAATTTTTGTAAAATCTTGCAAAAGAGTCGGAGTCCTTTTCCTCACTCTCTGTCTATTTGCAATCGTGGATGCAAGATTTTTCGGCGTAACAACTCTATATATCAGAATTTTGTTGTATCTTTGTAACCTAATAAACGACAAAGGAGTACGGACATGGCACGACCTATCAAAGAGACCCCTGTATTAAGGGGCAAGGACGCTGAAAATTTTGCCAAGAGAATGGCGAATCCCGCTCCCGTCAGCAAGGCTGAAAAGGAAGCGGCAAGAAAAGCGTATGAGGCGTTCAAAGCCATAAGCACATTCCCGATGTAATTATGGACTTTGGCAAATTCATTTTCCGGCAGATAGATGCCGATACACGGATAAAGTCATTCGATTGCGGCGATGCCGATTTGAATGACTTTTTAGTTTCCGATGCTGTCAACTACTACAATTGGCTCAAGCTGGAATATCGGTGCATCACAGATTAATGCCCGCCCCAATTCTGCCTGACATACGTGTCCGCAGGCTTCCGCAACCGCACAGGCCCCACACATGCTACTCTATATCCCGAAAGGGCGTCCGCAGGACGCAGATTTGATCGTAACCGGGTACACTGAAGCGCAGCGGAGGTGTGCCCGGAGTGGCACGATATAAAGAAATGAGGGTGTTGCAAAACTTATGATTTAATCAGTTGTGACATGGAAAGGCCTGTAGGGCCTGTGCGAACTTAGGCCATGGCAAGCACCCGCGCAAGCGGTGCGCTGCCATGGTATAAAGACAGATGTAAAACGATGCGCCGCGTAGCGGTGCCACAAAATGTCATGATGGTAATTCACTGCGACTTAACGTTTTGATACGCTTGTATTGTTGTACCGCTACGCGGCACATGCCGTGGATAATTGTTCTGTACCATGGCTGCGCACCGCTTACGCGGGTGCTTGCCATGGCCTAAGCTCGCACAGAGGGTGTTGCAGAACTCCTCTGATTAAAGCCTCTGAGAATTGAATATTTTAGAATAATCTGGAATTTTTCGAGATTAGTTCGTATATTCGATTCTCAGGAAGTTGAAAACCGGGCATACACTAAAAAAA
>NZ_CAJTCF010000092.1:0-13299 GCF_910574735.1 Duncaniella muricolitica
CGCTAAGTTTTTTTATAATGAACGATTTGGCGATTCATTTGTATTTGATAATTCGTTATATTAACTTAAGTTTCAACTACTTCTGTAATTTTTACCGAATCATTGAATATATACTTATCGTAATAAATTCAAGAGTCGCGCCATTGACCGAGATTCGTTTGAAGCAGATGTAATGAAAATAAAATCCATCTCATAAAACCCGCCTGTCCACCCAGCGGGTTTTTAACATTTTGTTATCAAATAATACATATATTACTTAACTTTTGATACTCCTTGGATTAAATTTCAGCTATATAACCACGCGAATCACACAAATTATACACTACTAAAAATCAATTATATAGCAAATTTAACCCATAAATATCGTCTCAATTGGCGTCTTATTTCCTTGACAAAGATGACAAGAGGTTGTAATTTTGCAATGTAGAAATAAATTTGAATAAATCTCATTAGATAAAGAACAAGCATACGGAACGACGTCAGTGGATACCACTTTTCGTATAAATTGATGCATAGATTACCGTAAACGAATTGCATAATAGTAAATGTGTTTTTATGTTAGGTTTGTAGAGTCTTATTGCTAAGACGGCAAAGGGGTCACTCCGGGAGGAGAGGCCTCTTTGTTTTTACCATATCGCAGTTCTCGTCAAATAAAAAAACGGTGTCATTACTTTTGTGGATTGGACTTTTTTTGTTAATTTCGCAATCATATATACAATCCCGTCTCCAGGGATTCAATGCAGCCATAATTCATGAATGTATTCCGCCCATTCTCATTAAATATACGAGGAAAATTATACACATTCGATCGTCCCCTTGTGATGGGGATAGTCAATGTCACACCCGACTCATTTTTTGCAGACTCTCGCACATATGATGACAACGCCATAAAAGCCCGTGTCAGAAAGATGCTTGATGAAGGTGCTGACATAATTGACATAGGTGCATACTCTTCACGTCCGGGAGCCGACGATGTGAGTGTGGAAGAGGAGACAATGCGTATAGCTAAAGGAATGACGGCCATACGGCAGATAGCTCCCGACGCCATTATCTCGGTTGACACATTCAGGGCCGATGTGGCTCGGGTGGCAGTAGAATCATACGGCGCAGATATTATAAATGATATCTCGGGAGGAGGCCTTGATGATAACATGTGGAGCACTGTAGCACAGTTGCACGTACCATATATATTGATGCACATGCGTGGCACACCTGCTACCATGCAGTCAATGACTGACTACAAAAACGTTACGGCCGATGTCGTGAATGATTTGTCAGTCAAACTGCGAAAACTGCGCCTTGCAGGAGTTGCGGATGTGATTATCGATCCGGGATTTGGCTTCAGCAAAACCATCGAACAAAATTTTGATCTGATGCGCAATCTTGACATCATTGCCGAGACTCTTGATGCGCCTCTCCTTGTGGGCATATCGCGCAAATCAATGATAACCAAAAGTCTTAATATTAGTTCTGCCGATGCTTTAGCCGGAACAATCGCACTCAACACAATCGCGCTCATGCGCGGCGCATCAATAATCAGAGTTCATGACGTAGCCGAAGCAGTAGCTGCGTTAAGGATGTATCAGTTGTCTAATAAATAATTACAGAAAATTTGGAACAGTTCGGCATAAGAGACGCCTTCGATATAGCCATCGTGGCACTGCTTCTTTTTTATCTTTACAGGATAATGAAAGAAAGCGGCACAATTAATATATTTTTTGGTGTCCTCGCTTTTATAGTCGTATGGGTTCTTACCACCCAGATACTGAGCCTGAAACTGATCGGGACAATCCTTGATCAGTTTATGGGTATCGGATTGCTTGTACTGGTCATTTTGTTTCAAGACCAGATAAAACGCTTCCTTGTCGAGCTTGGCGACCACAAGCGATGGCGGTTCCTTAAAAATTTATTCCGTCATGAGAAAAACGATGGCGAAAACGACACCAGAAAATATGTGTTGCCCATTGTTTACGCATGCATGAACATGGCTAAGACCAAGACCGGCGCACTGATAGTTATCCGGCAGGAGATGTCGCTCGAATCATATGAAAAAAGCGGTGATATTATTGATGCCGACATCAATTCACGACTTATAGAGAATGTGTTTTTCAAAAACTCACCTCTTCATGACGGAGCGATGATAATCGATCGCGGCCGCATACGCAGCGCGGGGTGCATCCTTCCTGTCAGTCATGACCGTAATGTCCCTAGAGCTCTCGGATTGCGCCATCGGTCTGCGCTCGGCATATCACAGGCCACCGACGCATTTGCCATAGTCGTGTCGGAGGAGACCGGCAATATCTCTGTAGCACATAAGGGAGTGTTGCACACACGATTGAGTTCAACCGACCTCGAACATCGCATCTCTCAGATAATGGTAAACGACTAAAGTTCTTTCGGCAACGACACTTTCTGCCGCCAAGACCCGTCAGACGCAATTCGCGCCGTTTTTGTGAGATATTTTCTTCTTTGATATTTGAAGTTTTTTGCGTAACTTTGTATGCTGAAAACGCAAGAAAAATATAAACATATTCAGATATGTCAGAAGAAGAAAGAGAGAGAGAAGAACAATACAGTGCCAGCAATATCCAGGTGCTCGAAGGTCTTGAAGCTGTAAGAAAACGCCCCGCCATGTATATTGGCGACATCAGTGCCAAGGGTCTTCACCATTTGGTCTATGAGGTAGTCGACAACTCCATTGACGAGGCCCTGGCCGGGTTTGCATCACATATTGAAGTGACAATCAACCCCGACGACTCCATAACCGTTGTGGACAACGGCCGAGGCATACCCGTTGACATGCACGAAAAAGAACACAAAAGCGCACTTGAAGTCGTACTCACTGTGCTCCACGCAGGTGGTAAGTTTGACAAAGGCAGCTACAAAGTATCCGGTGGACTTCATGGCGTAGGTGTGAGCTGTGTTAACGCGCTGTCAACTTATCTCCGTGCCGAAGTGCGCCGTTCGGGAAAGGTATATATGCAGGAATATTCATGCGGCAAACCCACTACCGAGCTCAAGGTGATCGGCGAAAGCGAGACCACAGGCACGACCATAACCTTTAAGCCGGACGGCTCGATATTTACAGTCACTGAATATGACTACAACACCCTCGCGATACGCCTCCGCGACCTTGCATATCTCAACGCGGGCATCACACTGACTCTCACCGATATGCGTCAGCTCGACGCAGAAGGCAACCCCCGTCGTGAGGTATTTTACTCCAAAGAGGGTCTGCGTGAGTTTGTAGAGTATATCGACTCCAACAAAGAGTCGCTCATCAACGACGTAATACATCTCAATACCGAGCGACAGGGAATCCCCGTCGAAGTGGCTCTCACATACAATAGCTCTTACAACGAGAATGTACACTCGTTTGTAAACAACATCAACACCATAGAGGGTGGCACACATCTCAGCGGATTTCGCCGCGGTCTTACCACCACTCTCAAAAAATATGCTGAGGATAACAAGCTGCTTGAGAAGGTCAAGGTTGAAGTTTCCGGCGATGACTTCCGCGAAGGTCTCACAGCCGTAATTTCAGTAAAAGTGCTCGAACCTCAGTTTGAGGGACAGACCAAGACCAAACTCGGCAACAGCGAAGTAGCCGGAGCTGTATCATCGGCTGTGAGCGAAGCTCTCCGCAATTATCTTGAGGAACATCCCAAGCAGGCCCGCACAATCGTAGAAAAAGTAGCTCTGGCTGCTCAGGCCCGTCATGCCGCTTATAATGCGCGCAACAAGATACTCCGCAAATCACCTCTTTCGGGCGGCGGCCTTCCCGGTAAACTTGCCGACTGTTCTTCCCGTCATGCCGAAGACTGTGAACTGTTTCTCGTCGAGGGTGACTCGGCAGGTGGTACAGCCAAGCAGGGCCGCGACCGCACATTCCAGGCCATCCTCCCGCTGCGAGGCAAAATCCTCAATGTCGAGAAAGCCATGGACCACAAGATTCTCGACAACAAGGAAATCGAGAGCCTCTATCGTGCCATGCGTGTAACCATTGGCACGGAGGAGGATCCCATGGAAATCAACATCTCGCGCCTTGCTTACCACAAGATTATCATCATGACCGATGCCGATGTGGACGGCAGCCACATTGCCACGCTTCTCATGACATTCTTCTTCCGTCGCATGCGCCCCATCATCGAAAACGGCTATCTCTATCTTGCCACACCGCCATTGTTCAAGTGTACCCGCGGCAAGAATGAGGAATATTGCTGGACCGAAACCCAGGTGCAGCAGTTCATAGCTCAGCACGGTGACAAGACCAAGGTGCAACGCTACAAAGGTCTTGGCGAGATGTCGGCCGAAGAGCTTCGTGACACCACCATGGATCCCGAGCAGCGTCTGCTCAAACAGGTTAACATCACTGATGCCGCTGAAGCCGACCGCATCTTCTCGATGCTGATGGGCGAGGATGTGGCACCGCGTCGCGACTTTATCGAGTCAAACGCCAATTACGCCAACATCGACGCCTGACCTCCGTTCATTATTGAACCATTCATCCGTTTTGGCTATTATATTAAGTGAGAGATGCAAGATGCCGGTATGTCTGCTGAAAGTTCACCACTCCGGCAATACACACATACAGACATTTTGCACTCTCCCTCACTAAAAATCATCCACTATGTCAAAATCATCATCAAGCACTGCATCAGGGCGCAAAGCCTCGGCAATAATAAAAAAAGTCGAGGAGTTTGTCGCACAGCAGAAAAACAACACTTATAATTACAAGCAGGTTTCGCATGCGATAGGGGCCGGCACTCCGGCTCAGCAACGAAATGTCGCACTCCAGCTCGTTGAAATGGCATTTAATGGAGAGATTATTGAAGTTTCGCCCGGCAAATACAAGTCACCGCAACGAGGCAACGAGGCTATCGGCACGTTTGTACGACGCAGCAACGGCAAAAACTCGGTTGTCACCGACACCGACGGCGAAACACTATTTGTAGCCGAACGTAATTCAATGCACGCGCTTAACGGCGACCGTGTAAGAGTAAATATCGCAGCCCACCGCCGGGGAGCAGAGCCCGAGGCCGAGGTTATAGAGATTATCGAGAAAAAAGAACAGGTGTTTATCGGAACACTCAAGGTAGACCGTCATTTCGGCTACCTGCTCACCGACTCCAAATTTCTTTCCACCGATATATTTATACCCAAAAGCAAGCTAAAAGGTGGCAAGACCGGCGATAAAGCTGTGGTAAAAATTACCGAATGGAAGGATGACTTCAAAAATCCCACAGGTGAGGTTGTCGACATCCTCGGTGCGACCGGTGAAAATACTGCTGAAATCCATGCCATTCTCGCAGAGTTTGGATTGCCGTATAAATATCCTCAGGCTGTGGAGAAAGCAGCCGACAAAATCGGAGCCGGCATTACTGACGAGGAAGTAGCCCGACGTGTCGATATGCGCGATGTGCTCACATTCACCATTGACCCTGCCGACGCTAAAGATTTTGACGACGCTCTCTCATTTCGTCTATTGCCCAACGGCCACTACGAAGTGGGCGTGCACATCGCTGACGTTACTCATTACGTCAAGCCCGACACCATTATAGATAAGGAAGCACAAAAGCGCGCCACATCGGTATATCTTGTCGACAGGGTTGTGCCGATGCTCCCCGAGCATCTTTGCAACGGCATATGCTCACTCCGTCCCGATGAAGAAAAACTTGCTTTTTCCGTCATTTTCGAGATGGATGCCCAGGCCAAGATATACAGCTCCATGATATGCCGCACGGTCATCAAGTCCAACCGCCGATTCAGTTACGAGGAAGCGCAAAGCGTGATAGAGACAGGCATGGGCGACTGCGTGGAGGCTATTCTGGCTCTTGACTCAATGGCCAAGATACTCCGCAAAGCCCGGTATGAGGAAGGTTCGGTAGAATTTGACCGCGCAGAGGTAAAATTTGATATTGATAAAGACGGCACACCGCTTGGCGTATTTTTTAAAGTGTCGAAGGACGCCAACAAACTCATCGAGGAGTTCATGTTGCTTGCCAATAAGACTGTAGCGACATATGTGGGCAAACCCAAGGACAAGAAGAAGCCAAAGGCGTTTGTGTATCGTGTCCACGATGTGCCCGATCCGCAGCGTCTTGCCGACTTTGCCGCTATAGCCCGCAACTTCGGATATAAAGTCAAGTCGTCCGGCACACCGCGTGAAATCAACCGCTCCATCAACCGTATGCTTGCCGAGGTCAAGGGCAAAGGCGAGGAAAACTATCTTGCCACACTTGCCATCCGCTCTATGGCAAAAGCAATCTACACCACCGACAATATCGGCCATTACGGTCTTGGATTTGACTACTACACTCATTTTACATCCCCTATACGTCGCTACCCCGACATGATGGTACACCGTCTGCTTGAACGTTATCTCGCCGGCGGCCGTAGTGTGGTGGTGCAGAAACTCGAGGAGCAATGCAAGCATTCAAGCGAAATGGAGCAACTTGCAGCCAATGCCGAGAGAGCATCCATCAAATACAAACAGGTCGAATACATGCAATCACACCTCGGAGAGACATATTCAGGTATAATCTCCGGTGTTACCGAATGGGGACTCTATGTAGAACTCAACGACAATCTGTGTGAAGGTCTCGTGCCGATGCGCGATCTGGCCGATGACTTTTATGACTTTGACGAAAAGAATCATTGTCTTGTAGGTCGCCGTCGCAATCATCGTTACCGCCTTGGCGACAATGTCGACATCAAGGTAGCCCGAGCCGACCTCGAGAAGAAACAGCTTGATTTCGTGCTTCTCGATGATAAAGGCCAGGCTCTGAAGGGTGAGGATCACATGGGTAAAAAGGCCTCTGTCAAAGAAGTACTCGCCGACAAATCGCATGGAAAGAAAAAACGTCGCAAGAAATAACCGATAATCAGTTACATAATATAGGGGGATAGAGCCCTTCGCTCTGTCCCCTGTGTTTTTAACACATCCTCTTAACAGCCCCATGAAAGAATACTCAGAATATCTGCAAATAATCAAAGACGCTATATCCAACCTGCGTCTGCCTGAACAGCCGGCCGGACTGTATGACCCTATACGATACACTCTCGACTGCGGAGGCAAACGACTCCGTCCGGTGCTTACCCTTGCCGCATGCGAGGCTATGGGTAAAGAACCGATGACCGCCATACACCAGGCGATAGCAATTGAGATGTTTCACAACTTCACACTGCTGCATGATGACGTGATGGACAAAGCCGATGTGAGACGCGGACGCCCCACCGTACATATCAAATGGAATGAAGAGACAGCCATCCTGTCGGGCGATGCCATGCTCACAACCTCGACAATGCTGCTCGCAGTCAAAGCCGGCGAGCAGCTTGCGCAGGCTCTGGAGTTGTTTAACGGCACAGCCATGAATATCTATGAAGGCCAGCAGTATGATATGGACTTCGAAAGCCGCAACGATGTAACCGTCGAGGAGTATATGGAGATGATACGGCTCAAGACATCGGTCCTTCTCGGTTGTGCATGCGCAATGGGCGCACTCATGGCCGGAGCTCCTTTTGAGACGCAGGTGAGATTTTTTGATTATGGAGTAAATCTCGGCCTTGCATTCCAACTTCAGGACGATTATCTCGACACCTACGGAAATCCTGAAACATTCGGTAAAGCCATAGGCGGAGACATACTCAACGACAAGAAGACATGGCTTCTCATCATGGCCATGAACGAAGACACCACCGGCACCGTGCGCTCGCTGCTTGGGGACAACACCAATCCTGAGGAAAAAATCTCTAAGGTAAGAGAGGTATATAACGCGCTCAATCTTCCCGAACGTATTCACGAACTGATCAGTGCGTATATCGACACGGCAATAAAGAACCTTGACAACATAGAGCTATCGCCCGAGGCTCGCGTATTTTTCATGGACTTGGCTCTTAAATCAGCTACACGCGATAAGTAAATGACACTAATCGACACTCATACCCACCTCTACCTGCCGGAGTTTGACTCCGACAGGACTGAGGTGATGACACGGGCTATCAATGCCGGTGTGGCACAGATGATATTGCCTAATGTCGACTGTACCACCATTGCACCGATGCGTCGGTTGCATGAACAATATCCCGACATCACACATATGGCCATGGGTCTGCATCCGACTGAAGTAGGGGAGAGGTGGCGTGATGACATCAAAACCATTGCCACACAGCTTAATACCGATGACTTCGTTGCGGTCGGCGAGATTGGGATTGATTTATATTGGGACAAGACCTATATCACGCAGCAGATGGAGGCATTTGAAATGCAGGTAGGATGGGCGGCGGAAGCCGGGCTTCCTGTAATAATTCACTGTCGCGACGGACTCGATCAGACACTCGAAGTGCTCGACGACTTCAGAGGGCGCGTCAGTGGAGTATTCCACAGCTTTGGAGGGAATGCCGATGACGTGGAGCGTATAAGGCAGCGTGGCGATTTTTATTTCGGTATAAACGGCATCGTGACATTCAAAAATTCCAAGTTGCGCGATGTGCTTCCGGCCATCGGAGCGGAGCGGATTCTGCTCGAAACCGATGCGCCATATCTTGCCCCGGTGCCTTATCGCGGGAAACGTAATGAAACAGCCTATGTTGCGGAGACCGCTCGAATGATTGCCGATGCCCTGTCGCTCGACTTGGAGGAAATAGCGGATGTAACAACCGGTAATGCGAAAAAATTATTCTCTCGTATGGAATAAATGTGCAAAATCTCCGTTGTTAGATATATCTTAGCACATTACACACTGCAAAAACAATGATTACGTTTATAATTTGCCTTACCTTACTTGTTGCAGCATATTTCACTTACGGTACATACCTCGAAAAACTTGCTGATGCCGATGACACACGGCCCACTCCTGCACTGCGCTTGGAGGACGGCGTCGACTACATGAAACTACCGCGATGGAGAGTGTTTCTAATCCAGTTGCTCAACATTGCCGGTACCGGTCCGATATTCGGAGCCATATTAGGAGCATGCTTCGGCCCGGTAGCTTTCCTGTGGATTACCCTCGGATGTATATTTTTCGGAGCCATGCATGATTATCTGTCTGGCATGCTCATCCTGCGTAACGATGGAAAAAGTCTTCCCGAGATTATAGGAATTTATCTCGGCAACCGCACCCGTATGGTCGTGCGCATTTTCTCCATAGCCCTGCTGATACTTGTCGGAGCGGTCTTTATTCTCAGCCCGGCCCAGTTGCTGTCATCAATGGTAGAGGGATTATCCATGCAGGTGTGGGTCTACCTGATTCTTGCCTATTACATTATCGCAACTCTGCTTCCTGTCGATAAGGTTATCGGCAAGATTTATCCTGTGTTTGGTGTGGCTCTCGTGGCAATGGCTCTGGGGTTGCTCATCGTGCTCTTTACCGGGCAATACTCGATACCTGAACTGACCACTCTCCATAATTATCAGCTCAACCCCGAAGCCCTACCGATTATACCCACACTTTTTATTACCATAGCCTGTGGTGCCATCTCCGGATTCCACGCCACTCAGTCACCCTTGATGGCCCGATGTGTCACAAGCGAAAAAAAGTGCAAATCGGTATTCTACGGTTCCATGATTTCTGAAGGCATCATTGCTCTTATATGGGCTGCTATTGCAATGGCATTTTTCCACGGCCCTACAGCTCTTGGCGAGCAATTAGCCGAGCACGGCAACAATGCCGCATGGGCCGTCGATGTAATATCCAACACCACGCTTGGACATATCGGTGCTTTTCTCGCACTGCTTGGTGTAGTCGTCGCGCCCATAACATCGGGCGACACAGCCTTTCGCGGAGCCCGTCTCATTGTGGCCGACATATTCAATTATGACCAGCGACCCATAATGAAGCGACTCGTAATTTGCATACCGCTTTTTGTAATCGGATTCGCGATAACCCTTGTTGAGTTTGGTGTAGTGTGGAGATACTTTGCATGGGCAAACCAGACACTTGCTGTATTTACGCTCTGGACCATATATGTGTGGCTTGTCAAGGAGGGTAAAAACTATTGGGTTGCTCTTGTCCCCGCATTGGTGATGACATTTATTGTGTCATATTTCGTATTCATATCTCCTCAGTTCCTCGGTCTCACTGACAAACTGATAGCTTGTAGCCTCG
The DNA here is from genome assembly GCF_910574735.1 of Duncaniella muricolitica. NCBI lineage: Bacteria > Pseudomonadati > Bacteroidota > Bacteroidia > Bacteroidales > Muribaculaceae > Duncaniella > Duncaniella muricolitica. The sequence continues at coordinate 10,107 of NZ_CAJTCF010000092.1, forward strand.
GCATTCTCCTCACAATATTGGCGTTTGTCGCATGTTATCTGAAAGCTACACGTAAATCCATTATTAAAAAGCATGATAATTCTTAATACAACCTTCTATGTCCACGAGTCTATTGACCGTCTGTTTCATCAGTGGCTCCAACAGGAGTATCTCTCATCGGCCATGAAAGCCGGACTTGGCGAACCTTCTGTGGCGCGTCTGCTCATGGAGCCGCAGGAGGGCATGTCGGGCTATGCCGTACAGTTTGTAGCGGAGTCGGTAGAGTCTGCTCAGACATGGCATGACAATGAGGCCGCCTCATTGCGTGGCTTACTCAGCGGGAAGCATGGCGAACGGATATTGTTTTTCACTACATATATGGAACGACTACATCCGTGATGCTTCAAACAAAAGACTTTGACCGTATAATCATCGGCATTGATCCGGGTACAAACGTGATGGGCTACGGAGTGATTGGCGTGAATGGCAAGAAACCGTCACTTATAGCACTTGGAGTGGTGAAACTCAATAAATTTGAAAGCCACTACCTGAGATTGCGGCGCATATTTGAGCGTGTGCTCGGGCTTGTCGAAGAGTATCTGCCGGATGAAATGGCCATTGAGGCACCATTTTTTGGCAAAAACGTCCAGTCGATGCTTAAACTAGGGAGAGCTCAGGGGGTTGCTATGGCAGCCGCCCTCTCTCGAGACATACCAATTACCGAATACGAACCACGTAAAATCAAAATGGCTATCACCGGAAATGGTGCAGCCTCAAAGGAGCAAGTAAGAGAACTTTTGAGACGAATGCTCTCAATCTCTGAAAATCAACTTGCCAATCTCGAACTTGACGCAACCGACGGGTTGGCAGCCGCTTTATGCCATTTCTACGAATCATCCCGACCGACTATAACTTCCGGGCCCAAGTCGTGGAAAGACTTTATCGCAAAAAATCCCGACAAAGTGAAGATATGATAAGACATATGTCTGTCATACCCCACCTCATGTCAATTCCGATTTTCAAACCAGAAGTTTTATCACTTTCTTTATATGACGAAATAGGGTAGGTAGGAATCCGTAATAATACGTCATTATGTTGAATCTTTCAAATAAAGACCGCCAACGATTATTCGTAGTGACTCCCTCGTTGAGATAGTCAATCACGACTTCGTCAAGATACTGGTTTCGGAGAGACCGTTGCAGGCAGCGGATACACCATTCGTAATCAGCAGAATATTTGTAACGCGTATCAAAATTATTTGTGAGTTTGCGAAGCACGACAAAAGCCTGATGACATACCACCATACCATTGCTGAAACTTTCGAGTGTCAGAGTTTCGGGGGCCGTGAAATGTCTTGATCTGATGCGCTCGCGTCGGGCATTGACTATATCAGTCTGTCCGTATACAATTCCCGGATAGTCATTGTCCATTATGGCTTCGGCAAAATGTTCAAGTGTATTCGGCGTATGAAATGTGTCACCGGCATTAAGAAATATCACATAGTCGCCGTTGGCAAGTCCCAGCCCCTTGTTCATTGCATCATACAGTCCGCGGTCACGCTCGGAAGTAACGACACAATTTTCTATTTCTGCCTCTTTTACAATATCAACTGTATTGTCCGATGATAATCCGTCTATGACAATATACTCATAAAGCCGACAAGTCTGCTCCTTGACACTTGCAAGGGTAGGGCGGACAGTTGCTGATGCGTTATATGTAACTGTGATGATTGAAAAGAGCGGTTGCATATAAGTAAATTATAAATATATTATGAGGCTTTATCTGCGACAAAAATAGACTAAATAAATTTACCTGCCAAATTTTAGACCTTTTACACTGAAAAATTGACTAAAAACATTTATTTTTGTAACAAAATTGTAATCATGCGGCCTAAGTTATCTGTAATAATACCTATATATGGAGCGGAAAACAGCATTGAAAAATGTGCTGAATCACTATTCCGACAGACCCTTGATGATATTGAATACATTTTTGTCAATGACTGTACTCCCGACCGCTCAATAGAGGTGCTTCAATCGGTTATTGACCGATACCCCAATCGTCGAGATCAGATCAGAATCATCAATCTGCCTACTAACTTCCGCCTGGCAGCAGCCCGGAACATAGGATTGAAACAGGCCAAAGGATTATACGTAATACACTGTGACCCTGATGATTGGGTTGACACAACACTTTATGAGGACATGTATTCATTAGCCTCAAGACGCGATTACGACATAGTATCTTGTGACTATATGGTTGAATACGAGAATAATAGCCAAAATTTAATTAGACTGCCATCAGTAAATACACCGATGGATGTTTTATGTAGCAACCGCTACTATATATTCACGTTGTGGGCTCATATGGTAAGGCGAAGTATCATCACAGACAATTCTTTGGAATTCTTTTCTGATATCAACTGCTCTGAAGACGTTGGTTTTATGGCTCGTGTGTTTGCCGTAAGCAAAACCATCGGGCACAATTCAAATAAAAGCTATTATCATTATATAAAAAGTGAGCAATCAATCACGTCAAAGCTCAATAGCCCGCAAATTATCGCTCAAAGGATACAATGCCTGAATCTTATAGATAACTTTATGGCATCACATGGACTTGATGCAAGCCGACTTGCAATGTTACAACGATTGAAGCGGGACATTAAAAATATTTATTTGAGAAAAGAATCTCTGGAGCGTTGGGTGAAGCTTTTCCCGGAAGTATGCGACTGGGAGTGCAGACAACCGGGAGCATCATTGATATATAAACTTACATATTATCTATCACACAAAATCGGCACCTGGCCAATGCAATTGTTTTTATCTCGACCACACCGATGATGAGAATCCATCTGCGTATTCAGCGTAATCTCCGTACTTAACATAATACGATTTCATAATTAAATAAACAGGTTTATTTTCTCATAATCGGCATTATGTAAAATAGACCTTTGTTTTTATCTGTACTATTGGTGTTTTGATTGGATTTATTCAATCTCACCAAAAAACACATGCTCCCCCATCTATAGCACACGCCTTCTTAAAAAGTTTTAATTTAAATATGCCGAGTTGCACATCTTGACAAAAAAGGCTACCTTTGACCCAACTATCAATAGTTCGTTAAAAAATTATTCATAGGCTAAGCGGCATCTACCGCCAAGCCAAGGAGTTCTTTGACAAGTTTAGCATTTAAAGTCTTGTTCGGGTCAATTCCG